>JBJEKE010000171.1:0-13834 GCA_051878475.1 Muribaculaceae bacterium
TATGGCAAGGCGGTCGTTGAGGGTGAAAGTGTTGTCGATGTAGGCGGCGTATTCGTTTGACGATGTGCGCGGGTTGCCATTGCAGTTTGTGCTGCTGTTGTCGGCCGAGATGAATTGGTTCTGCAGTCCCTCGGGCAGATAATTATGACGAACGTACAGGGCTCCGATGCGCATCCGGTAGGTTCTCCCGAAATCGGCAAAATAACTGCTTTCGATTCCGGCATCGGAAATGCTGTTCCTGGTTTCGCTCATGTTGAATCCGTAGGTTTCGGACTGCTTCATATCGCTCTGAAACTCACGCTGCTGCAAGTACGACGACGTGTAGTCGGAATAATAGGCCGAGGTGCTCCATTGTCCCGGCCCCAGATGTAGGTTGAAAGTGCCGATAATGCCCCAGTTACCCCACGACATACGGTTGATGTCCTCGTCGAAAAACGGGGTGCCTTCCTGAATGGTTATTACCGGAGGGTTGTTGCCGTAGTGCTTGACCACTTTGGTTTTTGCCTCGAATTCGCGCTGGCCTATTTTCAGATAGTCGTGCCCGTAGTATCCGACAATGTGGGCCGAGGCTCTACTACTGAAAATGTGGTCGATGCGGGCATTAAAGTCCATGAAGTTGTAGGTGCCAATGTGTTTCTTTCCGTTTTTCTTGTCGATTGAATTCATTATTGCGAGAGTGGGAATCGATAGAATCTCCATCCACGAGCGGCGTGCTCCTATGGCGAATGCAGTACGGTGCTTTGCAATAGGGCCGCTGATGAAAGCATTGGCGCTGAGCAGTCCCACTGAGAACCGTCCATGATAGCTTTCGAAATCGGGCCGGCACATGGCCACATCGGTTATCGATGATATGCGCCCTCCGAACTGTGCCGGAAACGATGCCTTGTAGAAATCCACTTGGCTCACCGTGGCCACATTGAATGCCGAGAATATGCCGCCAAGGTGGCTCACGTGGTAGAGCGGCAGCCCTTGGAACCGAAACAGGTTCTGGTCGCCATCGCCACCGCGCACAAACAGTCCTGCAAACCCTTCGATTCCTTGCGACACTCCGGGCTGAATCTGAAGGCTCTTTATCACATCGGGTTCGCCCAGAAATGTGGGTATGCTGAGAATTGCTTTGCTGTCGAGCGATATGCGGCCCATCTCGGGCGCATTCAGATTGCGCTCGGCGCCTGTGCCATGCACCACTACCTCGTCGAGTTGCTTCACTCGGCTAAGTGTATCGGTTACGGTAGAGTTTTGTGCCGAAAGACAGCCTATTGTGGCAGCAGTCAGCACATATGTGGCTAATAACAGGTGAAATCTAAATGTCATTTAGTGGTCAATTCCAATTTCAGACCCTGTTCGCTATGTTTCGACAGTGGATCGCCGGTGAATGAGCCTGTGTAGGTATATTCTTTTCCGTTGATGGTCGTGGCACCGCTGAATCCGGAAAAGTTGGATCTGGTGGTGAATTGATATTTGTCGTTTTTCTTGAAAAGGCCGTTAATGGTAACGGTGCTGTTGTATTCCGGGTCGAAACCTATTGTGTCGCCCAGGGCATTGGTGATATAGCTGAATCCGTCCTGCATTGATTGCATTGTAACAGATTGTATCGTTGTCACAGCTGTGGCATTGAGATTTACTGTAAGCTGGCTGCCTGAATATGTACCATCGCGATAGCTTGGTGAGCGAAATATCTCAGCATCTCCATTGTCGTTACTGCACGAACTCAGCAACAAACACATTGAACTTAGTAAAAAGATGAATGGTAAAATTGATTTCATAATATTGATTCATTATAATCGGTTCTTGCTCCAATAACGGAGCAAGAACCGATTATATTGTGTTAAATTGAATTTGTGTATTGACCTCTTTGTGCAAAGAAGAAACGGAATGATGATAGTTTGTCGTTAAATCCGGGTAAGGATCCATAACTTAATACAGTTGCAGGGTGTGCAACGCATGTTATGGTTCTGTTTGAGTATCCGGAATCTTCATATCCAATGAATACTACGTCAACCATATTGCATTGGTATGTATAGTACCCCAGTGTTATTTGTTGCCATGCGCTATTTGGAATATTGTTGCCCATTTTCAGTGAAGAGCACTTGTCGTTAAAACTATAACTTTTCAAACTACTGATTTCAACTGATATTATTGTATCATTGAGATGAAAATCGTAATTTGTGTCTTTAAAGTCTTTGTCATCATACAGAGTTAAATATGCTAAATACTCGTAGCTGGTGCTGCGATTGGTAACGATGGTATCGCTCATTGAACGTAACGGAATTACATTGCTCATTTTGATTCCATTCATTTTCAAGTTTTCATCAAGATTGTCATAAAACTCGATGTCACTGGAACTCTTCATTTTAATTGACCAATTGATATTATTAGCCAGTTTATCTTCGTAGATTTTTGAGAACTCAGCATCAAGAAATACAAAATCTCCTTTTTCGTCGTAAAATGTAGGTACATGTAGGAACTCGTTACCGTGGTAGGTGATGTTTAGATATTCCACTACCTCTGATTCTGATGTTGTTTCTGTTTGCTGTAACTCGTCATTGTCGTTGCTGCACGAAAGCAGCAAACCGGCTACAATTAGTGTGGCAAGAAATAAGATTTTTTTCATATTAGCATTAATTAAGTTTGCATGAAATGTCATGCTCAGTTGTAATATCATTTGTCTGTTTTATAGTAGTTGTTATAGTCATAAAGATGATGTCAATAACGCAACGGGATGACTACGGTATTGTCAGCTCTCCTTCTGCAGTCCATGAATCACCCTTAATTTGAATAACGTATTGGCAGGGGTCGTTTGATATATAGAAAACAGTGTTTACGTCCGAGCTATAATCAATAATGTTATCGTTTTTTAATAAAAAGACTTCAGCCTGGATATTGTCATAACTAATAACTTCGATCGCATTATAGTCTCCGTCATAAATTATCTCAATATTCAGAATTAAAGGCTCTCTTTGTGTCTTGTTTGTATTATTGTTCGATGTAACTTTTATCGGTACATTTTGTCGGACATAAGAATATGCATTCGGCACAAATGTGCTTGAAAACATTCCAATAATTAAAATTGGGATAATTAGCAATCTGTTCATAATAATTTTTTTCAAAAATAGAACATAAAAGTTTCATATTTTTGTTTTATTATGAAAATCAATTGAAAATTTATTGAATGTAAATAGCTGATAGATAATAAAATATGTGATTGATGAATGGTTTTGTTATTATGGGGAATTATAAGACTTTCATATCGGTCAAATTCGGGTGCGTTTTATGTAGACTAAGCACTTATAGGTCGTGGAGCAGATTCCTTACGAAAATGCTGATATTGGTGTCATGATTGGTTAGCCCAAGTTTTTTTCGAATGGTGCTACTTGTGTTAACATGACCTCTACGTTTGATAAATGCACCTACCTCTTTGCCATTTAATCCAAGGGCATACAGACACACATAATTAATTTCGTTGTCGGTGAGGCCGTGATCAATAAAATATTTGATGAATGACGGATGGCAAGCTTGAAATGCAAGTCGATTCGAGTTCATAAAATACTCAGAATCGCTAACTATTTCTTTCACCCAATTGTCATAACTACTTCCAAATCGGTTGTTGTCGGTTATTATTGCAGCAAAGAAGTCGTTAAGCATATCAACTCTTTTGGATATTGCCTTTTTCACTTCTTCAGGCATTTGGCCATTCGATTTGAGCAGTTCCGACAAATGTTCGTATTCTGATTCAAGGTCGTTAATGCGATGCCGTAAATTTTCAGCTTCGATAGCTGATTTCTCGTTTTCAATAATTGCTAACTTTGCAGCTTGTTCAGCTTGCTCTTTTTTTAATCTTACGTTTCTATGTGCATAGATGAGAATAATAATAACCAACATCAATATCATTAAGCCTGCAATGCATTGATATATAATGCTGTCCTTTCGTTCTGATTCCTTCTGAGCTTGAAGTTTTAGTTTGTATCGTTCTTCGCTGAATTGCAGTTTTTGATTAAAAAGGGTGATGTGACTATCTGACAGAATGCTGCTGAAATTATGATATTGGTCGTATGCTTGGCGATAATCTCCAAGAGATTCATATGCAGTTGTGCCTAATGCAGAATATCTAAGTGTGTAGTAAGGGATGCCCGACTGGTTTAGTTGGTCCATTGTCAGTAGAGCTTCGCGGTATTCTCCTAAATCAATATAACATTTTGCTATGGATAGCATCATGTCGGACGATACAGAATTACTTTCGGCATATTTTTCTATTGATTCTTCCAACTCTTTTTTTGATGAGTAGTTGCTTTTGTATATTAACATGTATGGAATGAATTCCTGTTCGAGCAGGCTATCGCTATACACCTCGTGCTGGCAAACTTCCATAATGCTATCAGCCAAATGCTTGTCATCGGTCGAAATACTGCTGTTGAGTACATTGAAAAGACTTTGTATGCGCCAATAATTATTGCCTTTTTTCTCATATAATTCGGCTGCTTTAAGATAATTATTTGCTTCAGCCTTGAAATCATAAATCAAGCGATAAAGAACAGCTTGTGCTGCTAATGTCCGTGCTATGGTTAATGTATCGGTAGCTTCTTCCGATAAATCAAGAGCAGCGACAAACAAGTTCATTGCTATATCGTTTTCGCCTCGGTTCTGGTGTATTCGCCCTTGGTAATAAAGTGTGCGGAGCTTTTCGTTTGCTTCGCCTTTTGAAGAGTAATAGTTAATGGCTGGTTGCAATATTGAAAAATTTGTGGTGTCGATATAGTTTTTGTCGATTGCCATCGACTTTAACAGTGCGTAGCGTGCTCGTGCCTTTTCAGAATTCAGATCGTTGGTATTGATTGAATCGAGTATCTCCAATGCTGATACCGGGTCAGATTCCATTAACGTTTCTGCTTTGTCAATCTTTGATTTTATATCATTCCCTTTGTTGTCACAGCTGATAAAGCTAATGACAGCAATGCAGAGAAGTGCCGTATATGCAAATATAATTAGTGATTTCATGTGTCTGCATTTCTAGTATGGCAAATGTAATAATTCCAGTCGGAATATGTTTACATCAGATTGCAAAACTGATAACATTATGCAAAAGAGAGATTGTGTTGGTGTGGTAATGTGTTGAGGGCGAGCCTCGTGGATCCGAAGCTCGCCCTCAATTTTCGGTTGGCGCACACGCGGGGTGGTTGGTCGTTACACAGTAAGGATTTCCTTTTCTTTTGCGGCCAGCACTTCGTCGATGCGTTTCATGTATTTGTCGTGGAGTTTCTGCACCGAAGTTTCGGCGTCTTTCTCTACATCCTCGGGCATGCCTTCCTTGATGGCTTTCTTAAGGCCTTCGATGGCATCGCGGCGAGCATTTCGTACCGAAATCTTTGCTTGTTCGGCTTCGCCTTTCGACTGTTTAACCAGGGCCTTGCGGCGGTCCTCGGTGAGCGGCGGAATGCAGATACGGATAACCTCGCCGTTGTTTTCGGGAGTGATTCCGAGGTCGGAATTGATGATGGCACGCTCAATTTCCTTGAACATCGATTTTTCCCATGGTGTGATTGTGATGGTGCGCGCATCGGGAACCGATATGTTTGCAACATTTGAAATTGGAGCGGCGCTGCCGTAGTAGTCAACGCGTATACCGTCGAGAATCTTCGGGTTGGCTTTTCCGGCGCGGATGTGGGCCAATGATTCTGCCAGGAACTCCACTGCGAGTTCCATTTTTTCTTCGGCCGAATTAAGGTAATGATTAACGTCGTTCATACAATAATATGTTTTATTTGGTTTGTTAATACACGAGAGTGCCAATTCGCTCGCCGTCGAGCACTTTCTTGAGGTTTCCCACCACATCCATGTTGAACACGATTATTGGCAGGTGGTTCTCCTTGCATAGGGCTGTGGCAGTGAGGTCCATCACCTTCAGGCCGCGGTTGTAGATTTCGTCGTAGGTGATTTCGTCGAATTTGGTGGCGGTAGGGTCTTTTTCGGGGTCGGCAGTGTAGATGCCGTCGACGCGAGTGCCCTTGAGCATCACTTCGGCTTCCACTTCAATGCCGCGAAGTGCCGAGCCGGTGTCGGTGGTAAAGAATGGGTTGCCGGTGCCGCACGACATGATGGCCACCTTGCCGGCGTTAAGTGCCTCGATGGCTTTCCATTTGCTGTAGTGCTCGCCGATGGGGAACATGTTGATGGCGGTAAACACTTGAGCCGGCTGACCAATCGACTCGAGCGCCGAGCTGAGCCCCAGCGAGTTGATTACGGTGGCGAGCATGCCCATCTGGTCGCCTTTCACGCGGTCGACGCCTTTGCTCATGCCCGAAAGGCCGCGGAAAATGTTGCCGCCGCCAATCACTATTGCCACCTGCACTCCCGAAGAGGCTATTTCCTTTATTTGCTCGGCATATTCGCCCAGACGCTTGGCGTCGATGCCGTAGCCTTGCTCGCCCATCAGCGACTCGCCGCTGAGCTTGAGCAATATGCGTTTGTATTTTGTCCTCATACTATGGTATTTGTTCTAATTTACACAAAAATAATTTGTTTGCCTGAGCCAACCAAATAATAGCGCCAATAATCGCACCGGGCGGCCTGCTCAGAAGCGGTAAATCACTTTTGCCACGGTGCTGCCTACTGCGCCGAGCGTTTCGGCCGAAATCACGCTGATGTCGTCGGCTGTGGTGTGCCATCCGTCGAAGAACGAAGTGCCGTCGCCAAGATCGATGATGTCGATACACGGAATTCCTGCCTCGTTGATGTAGATGTGGTCGTCGGTAACGCCGATGGCGTTTCGGTTAACGAAGAAGTCGCCATAGCCGGCTTTGCGAGCCTCGTCCCACACAATTTCAAGAATCTGTGGGGCATGGTATGCCGAGAAGTATTCGTGAGGGAAGCGGGCGTTGCGTGTGCCTACCATGTCGAGCAGTATTCCGAACATGGGCTGATAGTCGGGACGATGCTTGTGGCGGCACCAGTATTGGGTGCCAAGGGCCCACGACCGGTCGTCGTCGCCGGCGTTGCTTTGTCCCCAGTCCTCGGCATCGACCAGCAGAATGTCGACACCTACGCGTGGTGGCTGCTGGGCAAACATTCGCGCCAGCTCCATCAGCACAGCCACACCGCTGGCACCGTCGTTGGCACCGGGCACCGGTCGGCGCCTGTTCGATTCGATTGGGTCGTTGTCGGCCCATGGCCGGCAGTCCCAGTGAGCCAGCAGCAATATGCGGCGTGCCGAGTCGGGATTGATTTCGCAAATTATGTTGCGGGCGTTGAGCACTGTTCCGTCGAAGGCCGTAAGGGTGGTGCGCTGCTCGGTGAGCTTGCCGAAACGCGCCATGTGGGCTGCCAGATAGTCGCCGCAGAGGCGGTGAGCCTCAGTGTTGGGCACACGCGGTCCGAAAGCGCATTGTGCGGCTGTATAGGCATAGGCGCTGTCGGCATTGAAAGTGATGGCAGCGGCCACAGCTGCTGTGTCGGCTGCCGGTTGCGGGGCGTCGCCCTTGCGCGCCGACGAACATCCGCACAGGATAAATGCGAGAGTGATTATGAGAGATATGTGTAACGATTTCATTGGCGATGCTATGTTATCTACGGCACTAAATTACAACAAAGAAGCAATTCCGACAATAGCGTGCCTTGATTTTTCGCTCGATGTGGGGCTGGTAAGGTGCCATTTAGTGCACTAATTTTGTGGGTTTTCGCATTTTTATTATCTTTGCAACAATAGGATGCACCCGGTAACGGCGCTTTGCCCCCAAAGCAATGTCCCCCCAATGCTGTGCCGCTGTGTGCAGTGCCAATATAGAATAACCATAAATATAACCCTCCAATATCAAGTTAACCGTTATCATGAGACTAAGATTTATTACCACTTCCGTAGCATTGCTGGCGATGCTGATGTGTGCTCCCTCAGCTCTGGCATCGTTGATGATGAAGCTTCAGACTTCGGGCTACAACCAGATGCAGGTGACGAAAACCGTCGACTCGACCGATGGCGAAACCTACACCATCACTACCACCGGTACCGATCCGTTTATCTACACCACTGCAATCCATCGCAATTTGGACAGCGACGAGCGTTTCCTTTCGTTTGAGTACAAGAGTTCGCTCGAAATCGACGATTTCCAGATTTTCTTCGGCTATCCCCCAAGCGAGCAGGCTTCGCAGCATTTTGGCTCCATTGCGCAGGCCGACGACTGGACCACCTATACAATCGACATTACCAATGCTTGCGCCAACTTCAGTTGGGGTGGCCTCGGCGGCAAGTTGCGACTCGATTTTGGCCGTGTGAGCGATAACACCATTATGATTCGCCGAATGCACATACATAAGGCGCAGGACGACCCTTGGGTGCTTGCCGAAGAGGAGAAGGTTGACCGTGCTTCTATAGTGGCTCTCGGTTTGCCTGTGCTCGACATCAACACAGTTGATAGCGAAGAACCTTCGTGTGAATATGTATCGTGCCCTCCCGGCAGCATGGGCGGTGGCATCACCAATGCTACCAAGGTGCCCGGAAGCCTCGATATTTATCTTAACGACAACACCACTCCGGTGTATGCCAGCGGCGACTACGAAAAAGATGTTAGCGGCATGACCATCAAGATTCGCGGTAACACAAGCGCTTATCCTGACAAAAAGCCGTATAAAATCAAATTGTCGAAAAAGGCCGACCTGCTGATGCGTGGCAATGACAAGGTGTATAAGGACAAGGAATGGGTGCTGCTGAAGGACCCCAACCTGCTCACCATTATCGGTTGCAAGCTCAGCGAGCTTATGGGCTTGCAGTGGGCCCCGAAATGCCACTATGTGAATGTGATTATGAACGGCGACTTCCGTGGCCTGTATCTGCTGATGGAATGTGTGGAGCGCAACGTGAATTGCCGTCTGAATGTTGCCGACGACGGCTATATATTTGAATTCGACCCATATTGGTGGAACGAGGACGGAATGTATGTGAATTCCAAATTCACCCCATCATATAACTACACCTTCAAATATCCCGATTTTGAGGATATGACCCAAGAGCAAATCGACTACATCCAGAGTGTCGTTACCACCTACGAGCAGTCGGTCGACGATGGCACTTATCCTGAATATATCGATGTGCAGTCGTTTGCTTCGTGGCTGCTCGGTCACGACATCTTCGGCACCTACGACAGTGGTGGCTCTAACATGTACTATACCAAATACGACAGCACCGACGATTCTAAGATTATAATGGCAAACATGTGGGACTTCGACTCGGCCGAGCAGTTGCCCGACCAATGGTCGAACCTCCATATCCATCGCTTCCCGCAGTTCTTTGCCAGCCCCAACAAGATGTTCAATCGCCTATACGTTGACAAGTGGAACGAGGTTAAGGCCACGGTGTGCGACGATGTAATTAAGTTTATCGACGATTTTGCCGCCTCCGACGAAGGTCAGGGCTTTGCAAAGTCGATTCCGTACGACAACGTGAAGTGGGCCTATGGCAATCCGGGCCTCGAAACCGAGGTGCAGCGCACCCACGACTGGTTCAGCCGCCGTAAGGTGTGGCTCGACCAGGCCATCGCCGGCATTGATACCGTTAATCCCAAGCCGTTTGTAAAGGACACCATCGCATCGGTGGGCAAGACCATTTATCTGCAGGCTGAGGACTATGACCAAGGTGGCCGTGGTGTGGCATACTGTATGCACAACAATTCCACACCGGCTTATCGCGACGATTGCGAGGGTGTGGTTATCCGTGCAAGCTCCAACTACAAAAACGGCTGGGCTCTCTGCGATATGGGCGACGGCTGGAGCACCGAAGGCCTAAACTTGACCCGTCAAGAGGCTATCGAACTTTGGGGCGGATGGTTCAACTATACATTCTCGGCCGATGCCAACATGCAGGTGGCCATCAACTTCGGCGCCGGTGTGCATTGGGGCTCATACGGCCCAATTACCGCCAACGGCTGCCATTCGAGCATCATCGGCGAGCCAACCCTTACAAACTGGGTGCAGACCTACAGTGCCTCGGCAATACTTTATCTCGACGGCCAGCCGTTGCACCCCAATCAGACCAGCCATCCGGCAAATACCGTCAACGACCCCAATGCCTATGCCACTGTGCTTGCCGACAAGAGCAAGTGGAAAGCAAATCCGGCCGACGAGGATGTGATTTGGTTCTATCCCAACAAGGGCAACATATACACCTGGGACCCCTACTATCAGAAAAATGTGTATGGCGAGCCCGATAACTATATTGTCAACATCAGCAAGGGCGAGCACACCTTGCGCGTGGCAAGTATGGCCAGCCAATGGCTGTTCGATGAACTTTCAATTGAGGGCTTGAGCGACACCGGAATGGAATCGTCACGTGCCGCCGATGCCTTCAAGGCTGTTGCCTTCGACCGCGAAATCCGCATCTTTGGTGCCGATGCCGATGCCATAGCCGAGGTGTATGACATGCGTGGACAACGCATTTATTCGGGAATACAACGTGTCATAGCCGTCGGCCAATCCGGAATCTATCTGGTACGAGTGGGCTCGGCTGTGCAGAAAGTGAGAATAAGATGATTCAATTGTAATAGTGTATTATTAATTCAAGACGGGGTGGGCGCATGGTTGCGGCCACCCTGTTTCTTTCATGGCTTTTGAGAGCCTATGCGCCACTTTATGGAGCCGCACAAAAAAAGTGTGCCGGAAACTCGTCCGGCACACTCCAATGACAATTGACAAATGATGTCGATTAATAGTTTTCAGGCTTGATTTGGAAGAACGACTTCGGATGCTTGCACACCGGGCAAAGTTCAGGAGCCTTCTTTCCGATTACAATGTGACCGCAGTTGATGCACTGCCACATCATGTCGCCGTCGCGCGAGAATACGAGTTCGCCTTGGATGTTGGCCAGCAGTTTGCGGTAGCGAGCTTCGTGCTCTGCCTCGATTTTGCCTACCAGGTCAAACAGGGCAGCGATAGAGTTGAAGCCTTCTTCGCGAGCCTCGGCAGCAAAGCGGGCATACATGTCGGTCCATTCGTAGTTTTCGCCGTTGGCAGCATCTGCAAGGTTGTCGGTAGTGCCCGGAACATCGCCGCCATGGAGAAGCTTGAACCAGATTTTTGCATGTTCTTTCTCGTTGCGGGCAGTTTCGGCAAATATCTCAGAAATCTGCACATAGCCGTCTTTCTTTGCCTTGCTGGCATAATATTGATATTTTGCGTGGGCTTGCGATTCGCCTGCAAATGCTTCCTGAAGGTTTTTCTCAGTCTTTGTTCCTTTAAGATTTTCCATACTTTAATAGAGTTTATTATACAGTTTCGTTTGATTTTAATTTTGCAGTAAAATTACCAATTATTTTCTGTTCTCCAAATGTATAGATGCAAATTTTTTGCAAAAACGGCAATCTTACTGCTAAAATCTTCTGTGCCATAGTTAAGCGGCATCATTTATGGCCTGACCATATCGACGCGTAGTCTTTGAATATTGTGTTGGGTGCTTATTTGTGATAATAAAGAGCTGTGCGATGAGTTATTCGTGTACAACGATAGGCTGCTCTCCGGCTCGGCGGCGCATCTGGTGCTCGATGCCTTCAACCACATTGATAACGTAGTCGCCCAGCTTTTCGGCTTCGCATATGATGTCCATATAGAAAATGCCGGCCTGGTATTCGTATTCCTTGTTGTTGATGCTTTCGATGTTCTGGCTTCGCAGGATGTTGCGGTAATTGTTGATTTCGCGCTCCTTGTTGAAGTTCTTTATCAGGTCGGGTTCGTGCACCTCCTCGATGTTGCCCAGCAGATATAGCATGTTGGCAAGCGCCTCGTTGACGTATTGCGACATGGTGTCGATGTTGGTGTAAATTGAGTCGGTAAACGAAATGTGAGCCTCTTCCTTGCGGATGATGGTCTTGGCGATGTTGTAGCAGCTGTCGGCAATGCTTTCAATTTCGGTAACTATGTTGAGCAAAGCCGAAATGCGGAGCTTGCCTTCGTAGCTCAGGCGACCTCCCGACACACGGTTAAGGTAGTTGGCAATCTCGATTTCCATACGGTCGGAAATCTCCTCGTATTTTTCTATTCGGCTATACAGATGGTTGAATTCCTCGGTGTTTGGCTTCATGTGGATTAGGTCGTGCACCATGTTCCACATTCGGTTCACGCGCTCGCCGTAGAGGGCAATTTCGCGTTCGGCCTGGGTGATGTTTAGTTCCGAGGCGCTGAGCATACCGCCCGAGATGTATTGCAGCTGGAATTCGGTGTCTTCCTTGCTCTTGGATTTGATGAGGAAGTTGCAGATGCGCACATATGTCTTGGTGAACCAAATCATTACGGTGAGGTTGACCATATTAAACATGGTGTGGAATATCGAAAGGCCAAACGATACGGCAAACTGGAGCTTGACAAACTGGATGGCGGCCGGTATGCCGTTGGTGCTGCCACCGTCGATTACACTTTGGTATATTTCGGGATGCTGAGCCTGCAGCTGCGCGGCATAGTCCATCAACTGGGTGGGGTTGCCTTGGCCGAGTGCTTCGGTTATCCACACGTTGAGGTCGACGAACGGATAGAACACAGCCACGGTCCATATGGTTCCGAACACGTTGAAGAGCAGGTGTCCCAAGGCGGCCTTCTTGGCTGCCACGTTACCGCTGAGCGATGCCAGGATAGGGGTGATGGTGGTTCCGATGTTGCTGCCCAGCACGATGGCGCAGCCCATTGAGAACGGTATCCATCCCTTGCTACACATAATCATCACTATGGCGAATGTGGCTGCTGAGCTCTGTATTACCATTGTTATTACCAAGCCTGCCATGATGAAGATGAGCACCGAAAGAAACCCTTTCTGGGTGTACGATTGCAGGAAGGCGAATATCTCGGGGTCCGACTGTAGGTCGGGCACCGACGAGCTGATATATTGCAGGCCAAGGAACAGCACCGAGAAGCCTATAAGGAATTCGCCAGTCGACTTCCACTTGTTCTTCTGCATGAACAGCATCGGCACGGCGATGCCTATGATGGGCACGGCAAGGGCGTAGATATTGACCTTGAATCCGAATATCGATATAATCCAGGCGGTGGCGGTGGTACCGATGTTGGCACCCATTATCACTGCCATTGATTCGGCAAGTGTCATAAGGCCGGCATTCACGAAGCTCACTACCATTACTGTCGATGCCGATGAACTCTGAATCAATGCGGTTATGAGTATACCCGTCAGCACTCCGGCAAAACGGTTTCGGGTCATGGTTGAGAGAATGCTGCGCATTCGGTCGCCTGCTATTTTCTGCAAGCCTTCACTCATCACTTTCATGCCGTATAGGAACATACCTACGGCACCTAACAATGTGAGAAAATCCAATAGTGAGTAGTCCATCTGCTCAATCGGTAGTTTAAATGTAGGTTTATTTAGCCGTTTTGTCGGTTATTGCAAAACTGTTACAAAAATAAACAAAAATTACAAGCCATTTCAATTTGTACAACAATTTTTTTTGTGTTATTTTGAGGTGCATATTTAAATGATTATTTGGAAATGGAACAATCGTTAAAGGTATATTGCAAGAATATCGACTCGTACGTCGATATCAATGGCGGCGACACACTGTTCGACGTCTACAATGCAGTGAAGGACAAAATTGCCATCACCCCTATCTGCGCCCATGTGAATTACAAGACTGAGGGCCTCTCATTCCGTATTTATTCGCCTAAGCATGTGGAGTTTATCGATGCCACTCATCCCTCGGGCAACCGGGTGTATATCCGCTCGCTTTGCATGATTCTGTATAAGGCGCTTGCCAAGTTCTATCCCGGAAAGCGTCTGCGCATCGAGCATTCGATTTCCAAAGGCTATTTCTGTCGTATCTATGGCCTCGAAATCACTCCCGAGGTTATTGCCACGCTA
>JBJEKE010000172.1:0-3288 GCA_051878475.1 Muribaculaceae bacterium
CATTGAGTGCCTTTGGCTTGAACCAGAGGCTTTCGCGCAGCTCATCCCAGTCCATTCCTTCGTAGCGTGCCGGATAGTCGAGCATCTTTGCCATTGTCATAGGGTCGCCCTTAACGAAGTAGTCGCCCATTTCGGCACACTGCTCCCACTTTTCCGATGGAGTGCCGTTTTCAGCTTCGTACATAAGCACCTTCATGAGCAATCCCACAGCAGCACCTGCGCCAACCTTGCCGCAGTCGCCGCCTGAATAGCGGTTAGGGAGCATCACGGCAGCTTCGCGGAGGTCTTTCTCGATATATGCATAGCATTCTTCGAGCGAGCTGCGAGGAATAACGAGATTGTCAACTGTTTCAACTTCGGGACGGATGGGAACACCGCCGAAGGTCTTCACCAAACCGAAATAGTAGAAAGCACGGAGGAATTTAGCCTGGCCGTAGATTTCCCGGATGGCTTTGTAAGTGTTATACTGGGTGTTGGTGATTTCGCACTTGTGAATGTTGGCAATCACTTGGTTGGCACGGTGGACACCTTTGTAGAGGGTGGTCCAGCGTTCCAGAATCTTGCTGTTGTTGTTGCTGAAACGGAAGTTTACCAGCTGTCCGAGGTCGGAGGTAAGGCCCTCGTCGGAGTCGATTACGTCGTCGCCGCAAGCTTCGCCAAACCACCATTCAATGTTGGTGAAAGAGTCGCTTTGCAGCAGGTCGTAAGTGGCGTTGAGAGCTGTCTGGAGCTGATAGTTGGTGGTGTAATAATCGTCTTCGGTCGGGTTACCCACCAGTTCCTTGTCGAGGAAGTCGTCGCACGATACCAATGCCATCGATGCGAGCGCTACCACGAGAATAGCCTTGATTTTGAAAATATATTTACACATAAAGAATATTATTAGCGATTATAAACCAATCTTGAAACTGAACAGGAATGAGCGAGCCTGCGGGAATCCACCGAAGTCGATACCCATGTTAAGGTTGCTTTCTGCACCGACAACTCTACCAACTTCAGGGTCGAGGCCGTTATAGCCGGTGATAGTCCACAGGTTGTAGCCAGTAGCAGAAAGGGTTACGTTAGAAAGGCCCCATTTCGAGATTATCTTCTTAGGGATGCTGTAGCTCAAGCGGAGTTCCTTCAGACGCATGTACGAGCCGTCCTGTACGTAGAAGTCAGAGGCGCGGAAGTTGCGTGGAGCATCGCCAGTGGAGAGTTCCGGAATCTCGGCATTGTAGTTGGTTGGGAAGAATGCCTTCTGGGCGTCTTCGGTTCCCGACCATGCGCGTTCGCGGATATCGGCGTAAACGTTGCCGTTAGCAGCGTTGCAGAGGCTATAGTCGAGCATGTTGAAAATCTTGTTGCCTGTCTGGCCTTGGAAGAAGATGTTCAAGTCCCAATCGCCGTAGCTGAACTGCAACGGAATACCGAATACGATGTCGGGCAGCGGCGAGCCGAGGTAAGTACGGTCGGCATCGGTAATCTTGTTGTCGCCGTTGAGGTCCTTGAAGCGGAAGTCGCCCGGACGGGTTGTCTGGTCGGCGTCGTTCTTGCCGATTTCGTATTGAGCCGATGCACGCACTTCGTCCATAGTGTTGAAAATACCGTCGGTAACGTAGCCATAGAAGCTACCGATAGGCATGCCTACGTCGGTCTTGGTTACGTATGCAGCGATGCTGCTGTCGCCAATCCAGCCGCCCCAGATAGGTTCGTTTCCGGTACCAAGGCTGGTAACCTCGTTCTTTATGTAAGAGAGGTTGAAGCCGATGTCGAAGCTGAATTTGCCGAATGTGCGCTTATAGCTCAATGTCGTTTCCATACCGTAGTTGCGGACAGCACCGGCGTTGGTCATCGGAGCGCCGTCAAGACCGGCTGATGGAACAGTAGGAACGTTAAGCAGAATGTCCTTTGTATGCTTGTTGAAGTATTCAATGCTGAATGTAACGCTGTTGCGGAGGAATCCGAAGTCGAGACCAACGTTGAAAGTCTCGGTGCGTTCCCACTTGATGTCAGAGTTGCCGATAACTGTTGCAATGGTACCCGGCTGGATGGTGTGGTTGCCGAGACCGTAAGGATAGTTGTAGCCGGTGTTGAGGTAGGTGTAGCGCGAAGTTTCGCTGATACGGTTGTTACCGAGGATACCCCAACCGATACGGAGCTTACCGAGGTTCATCCAGCTGGCAGCTGCCTGCATCCATGGTTCTGACGAGAATTTCCAACCTGCCGATACCGATGGGAAGTAACCCCAGCGATTTTCTTTCGAGAACATCGACGAGCCGTCGATACGAACGTTGGCCTGGAGCAGATAGCGGTCGAGGAGGCTGTAGTTCAGTCGGCCGATGAAACCTACAGCAGTCCATTCGCGGTCGAGGCCGTAGGTCTTGTCGCCGGTGTAGCCGCTCGACAAATACCACATGTTGTCGTCGTTTGAAGGAGTACCTCGCTTGTTCGATTCCTGGTAGCTGTATTTGTAGCCTTCAGCGGTCTGACCGGCAAGTACGGTGATGCTGTGAGCGTCGTTAAGCCAGTTGAATGTCAACAGGTTGTTGATTTCCCATTTGTTTGTCTGGTTCTTGTATTTCCACACGCTTGAAAGGTCGAGAATACCCCAGTCCGCCTCGAGGTTGCCCACTTCGCAGTAGCTGTTCTGTGTCTGAGGGTTAGTGAAGAACGAAGCCTTGAACTGGTAGTTGAAGTATTTGAGGAAGTCGGCCTTGAGGCTGAGGTTCATGTCGAGGCGGTCGCGGTTCTTCGAGCTGTGATAGCGGTCGATGATGGCGAGCGGGTTGTTCGTCAGCCAGTAGCCGCGATGGTCGTAGAGCATGGTCATAGGGCTTTCGAGCAATGCACTGCGGAATATTGAGCTCCAACCGTCGGGGATGCCTCGGGTATCTTCGTTAGAATATGATATGTTTGCGTCGAGGTTGAGCCACGAGGCAAGCTGCTGGCTGAGGTTCATGCGGGCGTTGATACGGGTGTATTCCGATTTGTCGACAATACCTTTTTCGTTGTAGTAGTTCACACTTGCCAGGTATTTTGTCTTTTCGTTACCGCCCGAGACCGATATACCGTATTGTTGCTTGATACCGGTGCGGGTGATGGCGTCGAGCCAAGGCTTGTTCACACCGTTGTTGTGTATTGTGTCGATGAGGAATTTCTTGCTGTCGTCGAAATAATAGTTGCCGTCGGCGTCTTTCGAATAGTAGAGTCGGCCGTCGGACGAGTATAGGCTGGTGTTGTTGGCATAGTCGAGCATAAGGGCGTAGTTTTCGGCGTCCATAACGTCGATTTTTCTCCATAGATTAG
>JBJEKE010000173.1:0-3288 GCA_051878475.1 Muribaculaceae bacterium
CTGGAGCATTGCGCTCTCCATTTCGTAGTTGGTTATCCGACATCCCTTGTAACTGTATTCCTCAAGCCGGCGGTTGAGGTCGGGGTCGGCAAGAGGCATCCTTACTTCGCGCCCTTGTGGCCCGTAGAAGCCGTTGGCTGTGATTGTCACACCGTGCACCATATCGTCGCGACCGATTCTATCCACAAGTTCTTTGTCGGCTTCAACAATGTAGGGGTGCGCCCAAAGCTTGTTCCAGCGAATCTTCTCGCAAAAATCGGCTTCCATGTCGAGGTCGCATACATCGTTGCGGTTTTTGTAGAAATTCAGTGCCCCGTCAAATCCAATGGCTTTTGCTGCAATCACCGGTGTGCCGATAGCCAAATCGGGCTGAAGTGCCCCGGAGGTGCCTATTCTCACGATGTTAAGTCTGCGAAGCTGTGGCTTGACAGTGCGTGTGGCAAAGTCGATGTTGGCAAGTGCATCGAGCTCAGTCATCACGATGTCGATATTGTCGGCACCTATGCCGTGCGACAGGCACATGATGGGGCGGCCGTTGTATGTACCGCCGATGGTGTGGAATTCACGGCTCGATACTTCGAAATCAATCTTGTCGAAGTAGGAGGCCACCATGTTCACGCGTCCTGGGTCGCCAACCACGATGATATTGTCGGTGAGTTGCGATGGCTTGACGTGGATGTGAAATGCCGAGCCGTCGGAGTTTATTATTAATTCAGAATCGGGAATAATACGTTTTTCCATTGTTGTCTATGGTATTAATTCAGTTATTGATTGCCTGACAGTGCCCGTGGCATTGTCCATAAGCAAATATACGATTATTCTGCGCCTTTAGCAACAATAATAAATTAATAAATGAAAAGAGGGCACGCAAAATAGTATAATCGTTGCGCGCCCATCATTTATAAGTAATATTTCGTTACTTGATTAGTCTTCCTTGACACCTTCTTTGATAAACACTACCACGGCTGCTCCCACAATAAGGAGAATGCCGGCCAGAACAAGCATCAGCACCTGTGAGCCTCCGAGCAGTTTGAGTATGCTGCCACCCAGGGCTGCTGCCACAATTTGCGGGATGCATATTGTGCCGTTGAAAAGGCCAAGGTAGGTGCCCATGTTGCCACCCTTAAGCGAATTGGTTAGGATGGTGAATGGCATTGCCAGCATGGCAGCCCATGCGCAGCCAATGAGCGCGAACGATACAAACATCACATACTGGTCGTGGACAAAGAATGTCGACAGGAATCCTATTCCACCCAAAACAAGACTTGTTGAGTAAATGATTTTGTGACTCTTGAAGAATGGGATAACGATTGCCCAGAGCACCGAGCCGATGGCCTGCACAGCAAATAGAACGCCCACCCAGTTGCCGGCTTCTTGATATTCGGGGGCTTTTGCATCGGTAACACCCCAAATGTTGTCGGCAATTGCGCCATTGGTATAGGTCCACATATACATGAATGCGGCCCAACAGAAGAATTGAACGAGTCCGACCGTCCAGAACGATGACGGGGCCTTGACAAGAAGTTTGAACACGTTTTCGCTTTTCTTCTCTTCTTTCTGCTCGGTTATTCCGTGGAATTCGGCGTATTCAGCCGGTGGCATCTCTCGGATAGTTGCAAAACTGTATACTACACAGCATACGAGCACTGCGGCACCGATATAGAATGAGTAAGTGACAGTAGGCGGTACTTCGCCCGAGGGTGCGATGTTTGCTATACCTATGGCGGTAAGTGTGATAGGAGCAAGGTAACCTACAAGGCTGCCGGCATTGCACAGGAAACTCTGGATGGAGTAGGCGAGTCCCTTTTGGCGTTCGTTAACCTGGTCGCCAACGAGCATCTTGAATGGCTGCATTGCCATGTTGATTGATGTGTCGAGAAACATCAGTGCAATGAACCCGAATGCCATGGCACCGGCTGCTTCAAGCCCGAAACTGCCTGCATTAGGCAATAGGCACATAACAATCACAGCCACAGCAGCACCGAGCAACAGGTATGGCAAGCGACGGCCAAAGCGGGTCCATGTGCGGTCGCTTAGTGCGCCGATAATAGGTTGGATTATGATACCCATCAACGGAGGTAAAATCCAAAAATAACTTAACTCGTGAGGGTCAGCACCCAACGTAGCAAATATGCGGCTGATATTCGCACTTTGTAAAGCATAGGCTATCTGTACACCGAAGAACCCGAAGCTCAGGTTCCACAGTTTCCAGAATTTTAGATCTGGTTTATTTTTCATATATTTAAGGAGTAATTAATTATTTCTTTTCTTGTTCGTACAGCCATTTGATTTCTTCTGCCCAGATGTCGGGATTGGGAGTTTCGAGAATCAATGGAATATTGTCGAATCGTGAATCATTCATTAATAGCTGGAAGAATCGTTGGCCAAGAATGCCTTTCCCGATGCTTTCGTGGCGGTCGACTTTCGATGCAAGACCTTTTTTAGTGTCGTTTAGGTGCATGCCACGCAGGTACTTAAACCCTATGGTGCGGTCGAAATCGTTCCAAACGGCATTGAATGTGTCGTCTGACGATAAATCGTAGCCGGCAGCAAAAGCATGGCACGAGTCGATGCATACACCCACACGGCTCTTGTCGTCAACTTGGTCGATTATTCGGGCAATGTGTTCGAAGTCGAATCCGAGGTTCGAGCCTTGGCCGGCAGTGTTTTCGATAACTGCTGTTACACCCGATGTCTGCTCAAGAGCCATATTGATCGATTCGGCAATGGTGGAAAGGCAAGTGTCGACATCAACGAGATTCAGGTGGCTCCCGGGATGGAAGTTGAGCAATGTAAGGCCTAACTGTTCGCAGCGACGAAGTTCGTCGATGAAAGCGTCGCGCGACATCTGAAGTTTTTCGGCATCAGGTGCTCCCAGGTTAATAAGATAGCTGTCGTGGGTTAATATGAATTCGGGCTTGTAGCCATACAATTCGCAATTGGCCTTGAATTTATCGGCCTCGGCTTCAGATATGGGTGCCGATTTCCATCGCGATGGGTTACGGGTGAACAATGCAAACGATTTTGCACCGATTTCATGCGCATTGACCGGTGCGTTCGAAACGCCTCCGCTTACACTGACGTGAGCTCCAACAAATTTCATATTATTTTTGCTAACAAATTAAATAAATCTATAGGTCGTCGCAAAGTTAACGACAAAAGCATTCAGAAACAAACAATTGTATCATTTTTATCAATATTGTCCTAAACGTTTTTAGCAAAAATAAAAAAAAGAAGTAGTTACTAAGGCAAAAATGACTACCTTAGTAGAGAGTGACCAACTCAACT
>JBJEKE010000174.1:0-3275 GCA_051878475.1 Muribaculaceae bacterium
ATGTCCCGGTGTTCTCACCTGCCGAGAAGAACGATGTACGCATCATTGGAGCTGTGGCCAATGCATACAATGCCTTTAAGCCTAACGATCCGCGCACAAAACTGCTCGTGGCCACTTTCTTGAGCAATCGCCAGATTGATGTTCCTGCTGCCGGCCTTGACACTATTGTGGCCACTGAGACCAAGATTCTCGACATTGAACTGCCCGACCGCAACGGAAACATTCAGAAACTTTCCGACGTTACATCGAAGGGTAATGTGGTGGTGCTCAGTTTCACTGCCTACTCGCTTGAGAATTCGCCGGCCTACAACAAGCTTCTCAGCGATATCTACACAAAATATAGCTCACGTGGATTTCAGATTTACCAGGTTGGTCTCGACAGTGATGTTGCCCAGTGGAAACTCTCGGCAAACAATCTGCCATGGATTACCGTTTATGATGAAGCCGGAACAAACTCTAACAACGTGATTAAATACAATGTGGGAGCAGTGCCTATGTCGTACGTAATCGATCGTAGCGGCGAAATCCAGTCGCGAGTAATCGACCAGACCCAACTTGACAGCGAAGTGGCAAAACTGCTCTAAACACTGTCGTGAAAAGAAATCGGAGATGCCGGCCTTGATGCACTCAGGGCCGGCATCGCTGTTTTATGTCGGTAAAAATCAAATCTTCCCTATTTATTTGCTATCTTCGCAATGTTGAACCAAATATCGGATATCATGAACCGCATCCTCTCATTAGTGGCACTGATTTGTATTGCATTGACATCGGTTGCCACCACCCGCAAAGCCATATATATAGTGGTCGACGGCGTTACCGCCGACAACATTGAGCGTCTCCGTCCTCCAGTGATTTTCGACATTGCTCGCCACGGCCATTATTCACGTGCCTATTGCGGCGGCAAGGTGGGGCAATACTCCGAAACTCCTACCATTTCGGCCATTGGCTACACCAATATTCTTACCGGCACGTGGCTCAACAAACATAACGTTAACGGCAACAGCAATCTGAAGCCCAACTATAACTATTGGACCATATTCCGCATTGCCAAGGAGCAGAAGCGCAACGTCACCACCGCATTGTTCTCGAGCTGGACCGACAACCGCACTGTGCTGCTCGGTGAAGGGAAACCGGAGACCGACAATCTGAGAATCGACTATGTGCGCGATGGCTACGACCTCGACACTATCCGTTTCCCACACCGTGAGCACGACTTGCACATTTTCGATATCGATTCAGAGGTGTGCCGTCAGGCAGCGCAGTGTGTGCGAGCTGATGCTCCCGACCTCAGCTGGGTGTATTTGTGGTATACCGACGATGCTTATCATCTGTTTGGCGACTCCCGGTTTTCCGATGAATATGTTATGAAAACCGACTCGCTAATAGGCGAGATATGGGAGGCCGTGCAGTATCGCGAGAAGCATTTCGACGAGCAGTGGATGGTGATAGTGCTCACCGACCACGGACGCGACGAGTATGGCTACGACCATGGTGGCCAGTCGTTGCGCGCACGCACTACCTGGGTGGCAACCAACGTGAAGGAGGTGAACCGCCAGTTTGCCTATCCCGAATTGTCGCACGTTGACATTAACACGTCGATTTGCAGTTACATGGGGTTTGATGTGCCGCGTGAATTGGAGTTTGAACGCGATGGAACAAGTTTTATCGGCCGGCGCGACATATATGGGCTTACATCGAGCAACTATGAGGATACGATAACTCTCAGTTGGAAGTGTGACGAGGCTCGTGGCGACGTAGAGGTGTATATGAGCGCAACCAACCACTATGCCGAGGGCGGCCACGACGATTGGCAGCGAGTGGCTACTGTGGCGGCACGCGAAGGAAGTTGCACGGTCGACGTAAGCAGCTATCCCGAAAGCCCGTTGTTTAAGTTTGCAGTGGTATCGGCCCACAATACCCTCACCATTTGGAATCCGCGTCATCCCAACCGCAAAGTGCGTCCATAAGCAAAGCCAGCCGGGCATAAGCGGGGCTGGCTTTGTATCTATGCAGTTAAGATGCTGATTATTGCTGAGAAGCAGCAGCGGCTTCGTTAATCATCTGCTCGTTGGCAGTGATGTACATTTCCACGCGGCGGTTCTGTGCGCGGCCTTCCTTGGTGTCGTTAGAGGCAACAGGGTTGCTCCAGCCGTTACCTTGTGCGGTAAGGCGAGCAGCAGGGATGCCACGACCAATTAGGTAGTTGCGGACAGCGTCGGCACGTTCCTGCGACAGACGCATGTTGAGGTCGTATCCGCCGGTGTTGTCGGTATATCCCATCACAGTGATGTCGGTTTGCGGATATTGAGCCAGGTTGGTGGCCACACGGCTCAAAGCAGCTTGAGCAGTGGCAGAGAGGTCTGATTTGCCGGTCTGGAACAGGATAGCATTGCCGAGCACCAGACGGATGGCCTGCAGGTCGTTGCTGTCTTTAACAGTTTCCACGGTGTAACCGTCTTCGCCAAGGCCATTCACGTTGGCCAGTTCTTCCTCGAGGGCTTTCTGCTGCTTGTCCATCTTGTTTCCGATGAGAGCGCCGGTGCCGGCACCAACAGCACCTCCAACCAGAGCGCCAATCCAAGCGCCCTTACCTCCACCGGCCAGAGCACCGATGCCCGATCCGAGAGCGGCGCCGCCTGCAGTGCCTATAGCGGTGCCTTTACCTGTATTGCTCATGTTCTGGATAGTGCTGCATCCGGCTTCGAATATGAGCGACGCGCACAATACTGCTGATAATAGTTTCTTAATCATGATCAGTAGAATTTTGAATAATTGATAAAATAGTGATATTATTGAAAAATCTTTTTAATGTCGTAGCGAATCAGCTTGTGCTGCTTGGCATAAATGCCGCCACGTCGTAGCATTTTAAAGGCAAAAAGCGTGCCACACTGGCATTGCCGGTTCAGGCGGTATGCCTCTACGAGGTATCGTGGCAAGTAAGCGTGTCGGTTAAGGATTCTCACGAGCGCGCCTTTAGCCATGATGAATCCGGGCGAAGCTGCATTGTGGATGCATGTGGTTGGGGCGTCGTGATGTACGATAGCCATTGGGAAGAATCGGCAGTCGAGGCCAAGATTCATGGCGTCGAGCATAAGAATTTCCTCTTCGCCGGCAGTCAGGGCCTCGGCGCCAAGACCGAACAGCTCATTGAAACTAAGTCGTCCCTGCACCGAAGAGCGGCGGAAAACAATTTCAAAGGAGGTGACGTAGTAAAAACGTGGCCGATGCCTGAAATCGAACGGATAAGCCGGATAATGCTTCGGGAAGTTTCTCGA
>JBJEKE010000175.1:0-13685 GCA_051878475.1 Muribaculaceae bacterium
GATATTAAACTACAAGAACATCGGTGAGGCCTCAATGTCGTTTTCCCCGAAGGTTAATTGCTTTACAGGACGCAATGGCATGGGCAAAACCAATATCTTGGATGCTATATACTTCTTGAGCTTCTGCAAGAGTTTCTCCTCGCAACCCGACGGCATGGTAATCCGTCATGGCGAGGACATGCTGCTGCTTCAAGGGCATTATCAACGCCGAGGCGAGCAAGAGGACGTGATCTGTGGCATCCAGCGCGGCAAGCGGAAGGTAGTGAAGCGCAACGGCAAGGAATATAAGCGGCTGAGCGCTCACATCGGGCTGTTACCGGTGGTGATGGTGTCGCCTCTCGATTGGGACCTTGTGCGTGGCGGCAGCGAAGAGCGCCGTCGGCTCGTCGACCAGATAATTTCGCAAAGCGACCACCAATATCTCGACTCGCTGATACGTTACTCCCGAGCTTTGGAAAACCGCAACGCGATGCTGCGTAACGGTGTGGCCGATGCAATACTCTTCGAAAGCGTCGAAGCAAGCATGGTGGCAGCAGCTGCCGACATTTATGCCAAGCGCCGACAGTGGATTGCCGACTTTGCCCCAATTTTCCACCGATACTATTCCCTCATTTCGGGTGGTACGGAAACCGTGGAACTCCACTACCAAAGCCAACTCGATGGCATCAGCATGTCCGAAACACTAAATGCCAATCGTCAGCGCGACCTCGCTGCCGGTTACACCACTGCCGGTGTGCATCGCGACGACATCGAATTGATGCTCGCCGGATATCCCATGCGCAAGCTCGGCTCGCAAGGACAATGCAAAACATATACCATTGCCTTGAGGTTGGCTCAGTTCGAATTTCTCAAGAGCCACAGCGGAACCACTCCGTTGCTGTTGCTCGACGATATTTTCGACAAGTTAGATGCTTCGCGCGTGGCAAACATCATCTCGGTGGTGTCGATGGACAGCTTCGGGCAGATTTTCATTACCGACACCGACCGCACTTATCTCGACGAGATGATTAGCCAGTCGGGGCACGACGACTACAAGATGTTTGTGGTGGCCGACGGTGTGGTGTCTGAAACAACAAATTTGCGTCAATGAAACGAAGCGAGGCACAGACGGTGGGCGAAATTGCCAGGCAGCTCTTCAAGTATATGAACCTTGAGGACCAGATGCTTCGGCAGCAGATTCTCGACATTTGGCCGAAAGTGGTGGGCCCGGTTATTGCCAAGCGCACCGTAGAACGCTATATATTGGGCGATAAACTGGTGGTGAGCATTGTTTCGGCGCCTATCCGCAACGAACTTATGATGCACCGAAGCAGGCTACTCGAAAGCCTTAACAAGGCTGTAGGCAAAAATGTGATTAGCGACGTGATAATAAAATAACGTGATGAACGAAACTACAAACAGAGAATCGATTCCCGACCTTTTCCCTTTCCGCCAC
Source organism: Muribaculaceae bacterium (assembly GCA_051878475.1). Lineage (GTDB taxonomy): Bacteria > Bacteroidota > Bacteroidia > Bacteroidales > Muribaculaceae > SFRY01. The sequence goes on from JBJEKE010000175.1 coordinate 1,436, forward strand.
AGGATGAAGGTGCAGATTCGGTTTAACGACATCGATACTCTCGGACATGTCAACAATGCGGTGTACTTCACCTATTTCGACCTCGGCAAAGCCAAGTATTTCGAGACTGTGCTTGGCGGAAATGTAGATTGGGGTAATGTGAATGTGGTGATTGCCAACGTTAACTGTAACTTCTTTGCCCCGGTGTTCTTCAACGAACCCATTGAAGTGGTTACCAAGACACGTTGCATTCATCGCTCCAGCTTCGAGCTGGTGCAACAGATTGTGGATGCCGATACAGGCGATGTTAAAAGCGAGTGCCGCACCATAATGGTGGGCTTCGATGTCGAGCTGCAGCGCTCGGCTCCTCTCGAGACTGAGTGGATTGAGGCCCTGAATAATTTTGAACAACGTAACTTGCAACAATTGTAAATGCTATGGACGTAAAAGAATCAATGAGAAATATTCTCGAGGCTGAAAGCCGTGCCATACTGAACATTCCCATAACCGACAACTATGGGAAGGCTGTCGACCTGATTGTTGAACAAGTGCACAATAAAGGCGGAAAGCTTGTTACCTCTGGCATGGGAAAGGCAGGGCAGATTGCCATGAACATAGCCACAACCTTTGCCTCTACAGGCATCCCGGCCATCAACCTGCACCCAAGCGAGGCGCAGCACGGCGACCTCGGCATGCTGCAGAAGAACGATGTGATGCTGTTGCTTTCGAACTCGGGCAAGACGCGTGAAATACTTGAGCTCGTCGATTTGGCACGCCATCTGTATCCGCAGCTCAAGTTCATAGTAATCACCGGAAACGACCACAGCGAGCTGGCTGAACTTGCCGATGTGTGTCTCTACACCGGTGGGGCCCCCGAGGTGTGTCCCCTTGGGCTAACCCCAACCACATCAACCACCATGATGACCGTGATGGGCGATGTGCTGGTGGTGAACACTATGCTGCGCACCGGGTTTACCAAGGAGGAATATGCCAAGCGCCACCATGGTGGATATCTGGGCAAGAAAAGTCGTGAAAAATAAACTTACATTTTTCTGTTATGAGAAAAGTAATTGCGATAGGAGAGTCGGCATACGACATTGCGTTTGGAAATGATATGCCGAAAAAGGGGTACCCGGGCGGACGTATATTAAATGCTGCTGCCTCATTGGCCAAAACCGGTGTGCCTACAACATTCGTAAGCGAGTGCGGCAACGATTATTTCGGCAATCTCATTGTAAGATTCCTTGCTGATTGTGGTGTTGCCACTACGTCGATTGACCGCTTCACTGAGGGCACAACCCGTTGCGTAATATCGTGCGAAGACGATATGATTGCCTACGGTTCGTATCCGCCCGACCGTTTCAGTGTGGTGTGGCCCCGAATCGACGAGAACGATATTATTCTGATAGGTTCACGCTATGCTGTCGACGAGCCGCAGCGCGAACGCCTATTCGAACTCGTCAGGTATGCCAAGGAACGAAAGGCAATTGTGGTGTATCTCCCCGGTTTCTATCACAAACCCGAGTTTGGTATCACCAAGGTGATGACAGCAATCCTTGAGAATCTGGAGATTTCCGATGTGGTGATTGCCAACGGCGATGATATCCGACATATCTATAACTCTTCGTCGCACAGCACGGTATATTCCGACAAGATAAAGTTCTATTGCCCGAATTTCGTATATATCGAGGAGGGAATAGGTGCCACGGTGTATGCTTCGAGCGGCAGCCGTGAAGTGGCTCTGCCTCATGCCGACGAAACCACTTCGCTCGGCTGGCGTGCACGCTTCATTGCCGGTGTGGTCTACGCCCTTGCCACCGGCGAGCTGTGTGCCATCGGAATGTCGCAAGCCACTGCTGCCGACATAGCTGCTCTGGTAGAAAAAGGCGTGGAATTTGCCTCGTCGACTACGGTCGACACTAATGTTATTACCGATGAATTCGCTTCGCAGAAATCAGTGAAATGACATTCCAAGCATGAATCTACTTAATCCATACATATCACTGCCTCGCGCATCGGCAACTGAAAGCTGCCCTATTGAGCGCTCGCGGCTTGATGCTGTTGATGACATTGCAGCAGGCCGTTACGATGAGGGCCTTGCTGCACTGCGCGCCATCGATGCCTGCCGAATCGACGGTCTTGACCCGTTACTGCATCTGGTCTCGATAGGCATGTTCGAGATGAACCATTGCATTGAACTCGCTCATTATGAGCCGGCGCTTGAGTGTGCCATCTCAGTGCTCAACGCATTGCATCGCGTCGACGATAAACGCAGTGTCGATTTCCTTGCATTGGCGATGAATCTGCTGTACAATCTGGCAATGGTGTATAATCTCCGCAACGAATTCGATGTGGCTGAGAAAGGCATAGAAAAGTGTGGCAAGATAGTTGAGAAGTGTTATCGCCGTGATGCACAGCGATTCGAGGAGGCATCAGCGGCCATAATGATTGCAAAGGCCGAGATTTACAAATCGAGGCTGAAGGTGTCGAATGTTCTCATGCACTATCATGCCACCACCGAGTTGCTGCTGGCCTCGTATGCAAAAAAGGATGTGAAAGGTGTGAAACGCCTTATCTCAAGCATGATGAACGAGGGCAACACCCTTCTTGGCATTGGCAATTATAAGGAGGCTACTAAATGCATTGCCCGAGCCATCAAAATCTATAAAGCAACGTTCAACGAGCCAGATGTAGAATATTTGCGAATGGCAATATCTCTTGCCAAGGCAATGGCCAATCGCCCGGCCCATCGCGAGGCTGCCATTGAACTGCTTGATTCGCTTCGGGTGCTTGCTGTTCGCCTTGGTGCCGACGATGAGTGCGCAGCCATCGACCACCTGATGAACGAGCCATGCCCGAAAACCCGTTTCTTCGACCTTCTCAAGGGCTTCAGTGTGTTTGGCCTAAAATAAACCGTAACAGTAAAACTCTTTTAATTCAAGAATTATGTCAACAGCATTAAATGCAGCCGGCAACCACCCGATAAAGGTTGATTATATCGAAGGCGCCCGAATTGCCATAGTGGTGGCCGATTGGAACAGTAAATACACCTACGCACTGCTCGACGGTGCAAAGTCAGCTTTTGACGAGGCCGGATACTCTGATGAGCAAATCGATGTGTATCACGTGCCCGGTACCGTAGAACTCACATTCGCTGCCCAGCAGCTGGTAAAGAATCGTCTGGCGGGCGCAGTAATAGTCATCGGGTGCGTTATCCGCGGCGACACCCCCCACTTCGATTATGTGTGCCAAAGCATAACGCAGGGCGTCACGATGCTCAATGCCACCGGCGATGTGCCCGTGGTGTTCGGCGTGCTTACCGTCGACACCGAGCAGCAAGCAATCGAACGATGTGGAGGTCTGTTGGGCAATAAAGGCATTGAATATGCCGACTGCGCTGTAAAAATGATGAAAATAATTTGCGAGATTAAAAAATAAGTCATATCTTTGCAACGCTTTTAAGGCACGGGCAAATACCAGAGTGGCCAAATGGGGCAGACTGTAAATCTGCTGGCTTACGCCTTCGGTGGTTCGAATCCATCTTTGCCCACCAACATTTGCGGAAGTAGCTCAGTTGATAGAGCATCAGCCTTCCAAGCTGAGGGTCGCGAGTTTGAGCCTCGTCTTCCGCTCCACAAGGGGCATCCATCAAAATTGGATGTCCTTTTTTTGTGTATCCGCTAAATTCCTTGTTATACATATACAAATGATGAGCGGCCAGCCATCTGATGGCCAGCCGCTCAGTCAGTTCGGATGAGTCCGAATAATTATTTTGCGGTGTTAACGCGACGCTCTTTGATACGTGCCTTCTTGCCGGTGAGGCCACGGAGGTAGTAAAGTTTTGCGCGACGTACTTTACCGTACTTGTTGATTTCAATGCTGTCGATAAACGGCGATTCGATAGGGAAGATACGCTCTACACCGATGTTGTCGCTTATCTTACGTACTGTGAAACGTTTCTTCTTTCCTTCGCCGCTGATGCGAATCACTACGCCGCGGTACATCTGAACACGTTCCTTGTTACCTTCTTTAATACGATATGCCACTGTGATGGTATCGCCTGGGCCAAAAGCCGGAAACTCTTTTCCTGTTGCGAATGCCTCTTCTGCAATCTTAATTAAGTCCATTTCTTTTTTATATTTAAAATGTTATTATTACCGCAATTTAACAAGCTACTAATCTTGCCAGAGATTACGAAAAGCGGTGCAAATTTACAACATATTCCCCAATTCCACAACACCCAGCCAAAATTATTTTCGCTTTTATCAACGATTCTGCACTGATTATGCTTCGGGTGGTGGTTAGCGGATGCCGAGCAGTTTGTGGGTTTGGAGCGAGAGGGTCCAGCGTGGGTCGGCAAGCACTGCATCTATGGTGGCTTTGGTGTTGAGCCGGTCGTTGACGATGTTGCCTGATGCGCATGGCTGCAGGTAGTAGTGGCTGGCCTTGATGCTGAAGTACTGCTCAAGCGGCTGCCCTACGTACACCACTTTCAGTTCGTTGCACTCGCTCAGTGCAAGTGGGGCGTTGTCGCCGCCTGGCATTCCGGTCTTGGGAGAGAGTGTCACCCAGTCGATTTCTGGAGGCAGAGGGTTGGTGCCGTTGGTCTCAATGGCAATGGTGGCGCCGGTGGCTTGCTTGATTGCCTTGATGAAGGCGCTGTCGATAAACAACGACGGCTCGCCGCCGGTGAGCACTATTAGCCGTGCTTGCGGGTATCGCTTTACCTCGGCAATTATCTGCTCGTCGCTCATCTGGGTGCCATATGTGTGGTCGGTGTCGCAGAAGCTGCACTGCAGGTTGCATCCGGAGAATCGGATAAACACTGCAGGGGTTCCGGTGTTGTGGCCTTCGCCTTGGAGCGAGTAGAATATCTCGTTAATCTTCTTCATACGATGCAATGTTGTTTTCCGATTCCTGCACATCGGCGCGATAGCACGAAGGAATCTGGTCGACAATCCAGCGGGCGATGTTCTCGGCAGTTGGGTTGAACGGAAGCACCTCGTTCAGGTTGGCGTGGTCGAGTTTGCCGTGAATCATCTCTTTCACGTGGGTGAAGTCGCACACCATGCCGTCGGCGTTAAGCTCTCGGGTTTTGCAGTATATGGTAATTATCCAGTTGTGTCCGTGCAGATTGGTGCATTTGCTGGGGTAGGATAGCTCCAGACGGTGGCAGGCAGCAACTTCGATTGTTTTCTTTATGTAATACATAATGTTACGTGAGGTTTTAATCGTCGTAAATGGTATTGTCGTCGATTCCGGCATCGCGCATCGCCTCTTTGCGTTCCACGCAGGTGCCGCACTTGCCGCAGTGATGCTCGCCGCCCTTATAGCAGGAGTATGTGGTGGAGTAGTCGATGCCAAGGCGTTTTCCGATGCGTGCAATGTCGGTTTTCGAGATGGCGGTGTATGGGGCCACCAGGTCGATGTGCTCGTAGGTGCCGGCGGTCATGGCGGCAGTCATGGCGTCGACGAATTCCTGCCGGCAGTCGGGATAAATGGCGTGGTCGCCCGAATGGTTCGACATCCTCACGTGCTTCAATCCGTTGCTTTCGGCAATTCCGCAGGCAATTGCAAGCATAATTCCATTTCTGAACGGCACCACCGTCGATTTCATGTTCTCGCTGGCGTAGTGCCCTTCGGGGATTGCCTCGGCGCCTTCAAGCAGCGAGCTCTTGAAGTATTTTCCCATGAAGTCGAGTGGAATCAGTATATGCTTTATGCCCAGCAACTGGCAGTGATATGCGGCGCAAGCGGCTTCGCGCTTGTTGTGGTTCGCGCCATAGTCGAATGTAACCGCCAGGGCAATGTCGTTGCAGAAGTCGTGGAGCATGGTCACAGAGTCCATGCCGCCCGAAAGAATTATCAGGGAGTCCTTCATTGTGTAGTGCGCAGGTTATTCGTTTCGAAAAGCGGCAAGCATGCGTGCCTTCACCATATCCTGGTGCTCTGCATCGCCGTAGTTGGCAAATGGGTAAATCGAGATTCCGCCGCGAGGGGTGAAGATTCCGATTACTTCGATGTATCGAGGGTTCATCAGTTTGATGAGGTCCTTCATTATTATGTTCACACAGTCCTCATGGAAATCGCCGTGGTTGCGGAAACTGAACAGATACAGCTTCAGGCTCTTGCTCTCCACCATATCCTCGCGAGGGATATAGTTTATGATAATCTTGGCAAAGTCGGGTTGCCCGGTCTTCGGACAGAGGCTGGTGAACTCGGGGCAGTTGAATGTAACGAGATATTCGTTCTCGGGATGTTTGTTCTTGAACGTCTCGAGTATTTCCGGGGCATATTCGGTGGGATATTTCACTCCGGTGCTTCCCAACAGGCTCACGCCCGACAATTCATCTGCATTTCTTGACATATTATATAATGTATAGGTGATTAAACGGTGCGAAATTACAAAATATCGGCCGTAGTGGCAAATATGCAGCAGTGGTTTTGGTGCCGGACAGCAAAATGATTTTGTGCTTTCATGCCGTTGGCTTACCTTTGCAGTCAATAATTCAAAGCAATCACCGATTTTGGAATATCAAACCACTATGCTGCAGATTCAGAACGCTCTTGTGAGCCTCGACGTGATAGAGAAATTCTTTGTGTGTAATCTCGACAAATGCTTGGGCGAGTGCTGCATCGAGGGCGATGCCGGCGCTCCGATTACCGAGCAGGAATATGCCAAGCTGAAGGAAATACTGCCCGAGGTGTATGCCGACTTGCTTCCGGCGGCGCGCCAGCGCATCGATGAGGCCGGAGTGGGTTATGTTGACGAAGAGGGCGACCTCGTAACCCAGATTGTCGACGGGCGCAATTGCGTGTTCACCTGCTATGGCGAGGGCGGAATGTGCATGTGTGCCATTGAGAAGGCCTATCGCGAAGGGCGTATCGACTTCTACAAGCCTATTTCATGCCACCTGTATCCGTTACGGCTCACCGACTATCCTTCGTTTACTGCTGTCAACTATCACAGTTGGAAAATCTGCAAGGCAGCCGAAGTGCTGGGCCGTGCCAAGGGCGTAAGGGTGTATCAGTTCTTGAAGGAACCACTTATCCGCCGTTTTGGCAAAGAGTGGTACGACGAGCTGGTGATGGCGTGCGAAGCCTATCTCAAAGAGTACGGCGAATAACAGAACTCTTCCGGGTGCAAACGAATCCCGATGTCGTCGTTGATGCAGACATCGGGATTCGCCTGCTTTGTCCGGTGCCGCAGAAATGGTGATGAGGCTTGGGTATGAATACACAAATACCGTTGCAAACACTGTGGGATGCAACGGACTATGCGCTATTCAAACCGTTCCGGCTTGCAGATTACTTGTGAAGCGAGTCAGATACAGTAAGACGAAGACGGCCTTTGGCGCGACGACGTGCTAACACTTTGCGACCGTCGGCTGTCGACATTCTCTCACGGAATCCGTGCTTGTTCACTTTCTTTCTGTTCGATGGCTGAAATGTTCTTTTCATTGCTCTATATTTTTAATAATTTTTTCGTCGTTTCGGAGTGCAAAAGTAATCACATTTTTTCAATTACACAACCTTAATCAGTTTTTTAGTAAATTCTTTTTGTGATTTTCTCTATTTGCATTAATTTTGTGCTCAAAATCAAGAACATTTACCCTGAGTAAATTAATAATCACAAAATATTCTTTTTAATATGATTAATGCCCAAGACATTAAAATCGGTACTTGTATCCGAATGGACAACAAATTGTACTTCTGCATCGACTTCTTGCATGTAAAACCTGGTAAAGGCAACACCTTTATGCGCACAAAGCTTAAAGATGTGGTTAACGGCTATGTAATTGAGCGTCGATTCAACATTGGTGAAAAACTTGAGGATGTTCGCGTTGAGCACCGTCCTTATCAATATCTTTATAAGGAAGGTGAAGACTATATCTTCATGAACCAGGAAACTTTCGACCAGCACCCAATTGCTCACGACCTTATCCAGGGCGTTGACTTCCTGAAGGAAGGCATGGAAGTGGAAGTAGTGTCGGACGCTTCTACCGAAACTGTCCTCTACGCCGAACTTCCTATCAAGGTTCAGCTGAAGGTTTCGTACACCGAGCCGGGTCTGAAGGGCGATACAGCTACCAACACTCTCAAGCCTGCTACTGTTGAAACTGGTGCCACCGTTCGTGTACCTCTCTTCATCAACGAAGGCGAGATTATCGAAGTCGACACTCGCGACGGTTCATACGTTGGCCGTGTAAAGGCATAATTTGCAATTAAATCAAAATATCAAAGGCCGGCCCACTAAGCCGGCCTTTGATATATAAAACGCGGACTTTTCAGGTCCGCGTTTTATATATTAATGGACGCTGTAATAGACCCTACTTTTCTTTGCTTGGGAACATATTGCCAACATTTACAGCCGTTGTTCCGTTCTTAGCCGAGCCAATAATTGGTGCTCCTATGGTAAAGTGAATTCCTCCTGATTCCAATACAGCGGATGTCGGGAAAATCATATCGCAATGTGATGGATAAACTGGAGCGGCAAGAATCCGCTGACCGCTGGGTAATGTTGCTGTAGGATAAATCTTGTTGCCTGGTCCTTCGCTGTAGTTAACTTTGGCAGTAAAATTCTGTGCGGCCGGCCAGTAGTTGCTGGTGTTGAAGAATGTCAGATTGCCATCGGATTGTACTGCAGCACCGGAATTTGAAGAGGCGAATTCCATGGCTTTACCTGTCATGTTGTAGGTAACTTCACCACTATTGCCGTCGAATCGAGCAAAAGAATATACTGGCACTGCATAAAATGTTTCCTGATTGGGTTTATATGACAACGTGGAAAGCTTATGCGTTGCGGAGCAATATTTAGCACTTCCTGTAAGACTCGCTATGGGAGTTAATTTCACACCCGTCGCTGTTATGCGTTGGTACAGATTGTTGTCGGTTGCCGCCACTTCGGCATCTGAGGTGCGGAATAATGCAGAACCATCCAATTTCGACCCATATGTGAATACGTTACTTATCGATTTGAGCGAATCGCCGGTTTGAACCATAGTAACTGTAAACGACTCTGTGATAGATAGGCTGCCGCTGAATGATGCTGATAGCTTGCTCGATTCGTTGGATTTTATTTTCAGGCTTCCATTCGATTCGCATATTGGATTCGAATTGTCGTCGTATTTCACCTCGGTTGTAATAGATGCTTTATATCCTGCTTCGTGGGAGAAGTCGATACCCATAATGCCTGTCAGTTTCATATTCCCGGTAACGGTGACGTTGAAAGTCTGACCTAGACCAAAAGAAATGTTTTGGCTGATCTTGCGGTTTGAACCGACTGAATGATTTGCCGAACCAATATTGTAGCGTCCGCTTACTGTCGCTTTGACATCACTTTCCAGAATCGATGTCAGTCGACGAACTTTCTTTTTGCTGCCGTTCGGAGTTTTGATGACATAAGCCCCGGAATATGCCCTTATCATGTTCGGACTCATTGTTACTTTTCCTGTAATTTGTGCGGCTTCTGGACCTGCGGGAATGTCTCGCAGTTCATCGGTCATTTCTATTGTTCCAGACTGCAAATCGGGATAATTTAGAATAGTCGAATACACATATGACTCTCCGGCGCGGCTTATAGCACGAGCGGTGTTGGTCTCGGTAACTTCCGATTCCGGTTCTAGGTGTATATCACCACCACCGACCCACGATAGCTGTTCGAATATTTCATCGAATTCAGAGCTTTCGCAGTATACTTTTATTTCGTTGCCATAATTGCTAATCCAATATGCTTTTGCTGCAAAACCATCAGGCAATGCCTCCGATGCTTCGAACTGATATAATCCACAACCTGACTCAGGAATTAAATCCTCAGGAGTTGTGCCTGCAAGGTGAAGAATAATGTCGTAGTCGCCATACTCAACTCCTAAAACATATGGAGCTATTTCCCCCGCAAGGTCGATGGCATTTTCAAGAGGAACGTTTTTTGGTGATTGGAATGTTACACTGTCGATTTCTGCCATGCGATAGCGGTAAACGCTGTCGGCTGTCCAGATTTCTTGTACTATTGGCATATCACACCATATTGAACTGTCAACATCTATTGAAGAATAACGTATGCTGTCGATTTCGGCAAAGAAAAATGGGTCAATTTCCTCACCATGGTGAACGAACATTGTTCGGTTTTGAGCCATCATTGCAACTGTAATTACAAATGAGGCAATAACTGTTAATATCTTCATGGTTTAATGATTTTATAGGTTACACTATTCACAGTTACCAGATATAATCCAGAAGAGAGATTTCCCAAAGATATGTTCTCGGTAGTGCCTGCTTCCACTTTGAATGAATTGAGCACAATGCCGGCTACATTTGATATTCGCACATTCAGATCCGACTTTTCGGCTGTGAAACGCAGATTGTCTCCATTTTGCTGTATTGAAGAAGCCTTGTATTCAGTAATATCAACATTTGTAATGTCGGAGTAGCGAAAGTCGACCACTTGCTGTATGTTGTATCGCAGTTCCGAATCGGTAAGTTTTATCACAAGTTCGCTGTTGTCCATTGTTATAATAGGCTTGTCGGTAAGGTCGACGGCTTGTTTGTTGCCGTCAAGGGTTGTCACGATAAGCGTGCCGCCAACTGCTGCCGACATTGTGATAGCCATAAGCAGAAACACACTGGCCATAAATATTTTTATATGTTGCATAATTGTGTCGATTTTTAGTTTTTTCCAAAAATATTATTTAAATAAGTAGCTGGAATAAGAAGAAGCTAAAGCGTTTAATTCGGGAATATAGGTTAATAAATCACATAAGGAATCGTTTGTTACAGTTATGACAGAATTACCGACAATATAAAACCTTATGAAATCTGTTCCATCTTTTGATTCAATAATGCCAGTGCCATTGGTGTTAAAGCTCATGGAAGGATTCAGCCCATTCTGCTCATAACAGCCTGTCCATGTTTTAGAAGTGAGGATTTCCTTTGTTAATGTCCCGAAATGCTTTGCATACTCGGCAACAGGCACGTTTAGAACTTGAGTCTTGCCGACGGTTACTCCGTCAACAGATGCCGAAACCCATAGTGGTAGTTTCGACCAATCGACGTCGTTGAAAGTGTTGTCGTTGCCTATTTGAAGCGATATCACGCCAAACTCATTGGTGGTTGAGTTCTGTGTGTCGCTGAAAATTGTGGCACCTTCGTTGTTTGAGAGCGTAACAGTGACAGCAACTGTTTCATTGGTTTTCGGTTTGCCAGTGCTCTGGTCAATGATAGCAACTTGATAACCGATTTGCGCCAAAGCAGCTGTACTGCCCATGGCAATGCCTAATAGACTAAGAAATAATGTTTTCATTTTTAACGTATTAGCTATTTATATAACTCTCTATTATAAATATCCCAAAGGGCATCTATTTCTGTAAGATATTGAAACGATACGGAATATGACATGTCACTTTTGTTTTTGGAGATTAGTACAATCTGATTGCCTGATATATAATAATCATAGGTTCGATAGCCGCTTCCTCCGTCGAAATGTTTAGTAGCTGTCCCATTTTCGTTAAAGGTAAAAGAACCCGATGGACTAGGACCCCATGTTTTAGAAGTGAGTATTTCCCTTGTTAATGTCCCGAAATGCTTTGCATACTCAGCAACAGGCACGTTTAGAACTTGAGTCTTGCCGACGGTTACTCCGTCAACAGAAGCCGAAACCCATAGTGGCAGTTTCGACCAATCGACGTCGTTGAAAGTGTTGTCGTTGCCTATTTGAAGCGATATCACGCCAAACTCATTGGTGGTTGAGTTCTGTGTGTCGCTGAAAATTGTGGCACCTTCGTTGTTTGAGAGCGTAACAGTGACAGCAACTGTTTCATTGGTTTTCGGTTTGCCAGTGCTCTGGTCAATGATAGCAACTTGATAACCGATTTGCGCCAAAGCAGCTGTACTGCCCATGGCAATGCCTAATAGGCTAATAAATAATGTTTTCATTAGAATATAAATTTGAGTTAATAAAAAAGAAGTTTTTGTTGAACACAATAAGGGCATGAACCCTATTTCTTGTTTTCTAAGTAGGCTACCGCCAAGTGCCCAACACTCCAACAAGCAAAAGCAAGTCCACGCCCTATAACGTGAACTTCTCAACTGCTTGTTCTTGGAGTGTATATATTGGCGGTATTTACAAAGAAAAGAACAAGAGCCGTGAAGCTCGAAATATCTATAATGTGTCAAAAGTTGTTCGTACCGTATAATCTCGTATACGATGGTTATTGACTAATTATTGTGCAATATCTGGTTTTTAAATTCTTTATGGTTTTAGTTCTACTATGTA
>JBJEKE010000176.1:0-3255 GCA_051878475.1 Muribaculaceae bacterium
ATCCGTTTATCGGTTTCCCTATAAAGGGAGCCATATGGTATCAAGGTGAATCAAACGAAGGCCGCAGCGACAGCTATTCAGTGCTGTTCCCGTCGATGATTTGTGATTGGCGCGACAAGTGGGGCTACGATTTTCCGTTCTATTTCGTGCAACTTGCCAATTTCCGAAATCCGCAATATTTCGATGCCAATTCAAGTTGGGCTCCACTCCGCGAGGCACAAACCAAGGCGCTCGAACTGAGCAATACAGGCATGGCAGTGACCATTGAACGTGGTCTTGCCGATGATATCCATCCGAAGGATAAGCAAGAGGTGGGGCGCCGTCTGGCCGAACTGGCACTGAACACGACCTATGGTACGGGCACTTCAGTAACTCCGATGTATAAGAGCCATACTGTAGATGGCGATTGTGTTACCGTCAATTTCACCGTTCCGGTAATGGCTAAGAATGGCAAAGCCGAAGGGTTTGTGGTTGCCGGTCCCGACCGGGTATTCCATCGTGCCGATGGCGAGGTGAAGGACGGATGTGTAGTGCTGCGTTGCAGTGAAGTAAAGCATCCAATGGCCGTTCGCTATGGATGGTCGGATAACCCCACATGCAATGTGTATGGGGCCGGTGACATGCCACTGTCGCCGTTCCGCACCGACCGATGGAAAGTTGCTCAATAAAAATACTGTTCATATAGTGTATCCCTTTAACCGCACTCCAAAGTTACTGCTTGGGGTGCGGTGCTTTTTGCGAAAATCGCCACTTGCATTGTAATTATTGGTGCTATTGGCTGACTAATAGGATAAAAGACAATTAAAACAGGATACAGTTATGAACAACAAGAAAATCAATTATTACCGTGTAGCTGCCGTTTGCTTTGCCATCAGCGGTGCCGCTTTCATACTTATTTCAATGTTTGGCGACAAGTCGTACAGTTGTCCGCTTCCCATAGGCATGTCGCTGGTGGTTCTGGGTATGGTGTTCTCGGGCTTGGCAGTCAAGCACAGCGCCGGCCCCGACGGCAAATAGGCAATTAAGAGCCTGTGGTTCCCGGTATAGCACACAAAAATTGGTGCAGTTCTTTGCCTTACCATATGTTTTCAGTACATTTGCAATACAATTAAGGCAAACTAATTATAGAAATATCGTGAAAAAGTTCATTATACGTGCAATATCAGGAATAATATATGGGGTACTCATCATAGCATCGCTCGTGATTGACAACGAATTGCTGTTCGATATCCTTTTCGGGCTGATTGTAGTGCTGGGAATCCATGAGTTTAACCATCTTATGTCGGCCGAGGGCCGGAATGTTGAGAAGGCACTTGATATCGTAGGCGGCTTACTTCTGTTTTCGGTGCCGGTGATATGGGTCACTGCAGGCTCAACGCTTGGCATTGGGCTTTATCTGGCATATCTGGTGGCAAGGTTGGTGGTGCAGCTATACATAAAGCAGGGCAATCCGCTCACATCGCTCAGTGCAAGCCTGATGGGTCAGCTGTATGTGGCATTGCCATTGTCGATACTCTCGAGTCTCTACCATTTTGTAGGGCAATACACTGTTCTTGCCATGTTTGCCTTTATCTGGATAAGCGACACCGGAGCCTATATTGTGGGCTGCCTGATAGGCAAGCATCGATTGTTTGAGCGTATCTCGCCCAAGAAATCGTGGGAAGGATTCTTCGGTGGCCTTAGCCTTTCGATAATAGTTGCCGCGCTGGCCGCACGTTTTCTACCCGATGGTTACGTTTTGCTCAGCGGCTATGCACAGTGGATAGTGTTTGCTGTATTGGTTACAGTATTTTCCACATGGGGCGATTTGTGTGAGTCGCTCATTAAGCGCACGGTAGGTGTTAAGGATTCCGGCAAGTTGATACCCGGCCATGGTGGCATCCTCGACCGAATAGACAGCCTGTTGCTGGTGGCTCCTGCAATCGGAGCCCTTATTCTGATGATAATCTGATGCTTTTACATCGCTGAAAGTAGTTCAATCGAAAAAATCACTAAGTTTGTGACACTTGATTTGAAAACAAAAGTTTTGTAATCCTCATCGGATGGTATTTCAACAATAGTTGTAATGCTGGATAAGATGACTGGGTAAAACCAATCACTTATCCAGCATTTTTTTGTAAATTATTGATGATGTAATAATGAAAAGAGACTCATTAGATTTTGAGAATGATCAGGTGTCGATCCTATTCCGACGGCTGCTTATCCCTACAATACAATTCTGGGCACGATATCGGCAATGACAGCCGTCGACGGCATTTTGTGGGTCACGGCATAGGCGCCGACGGTGTGGCAGCCATAAATTTCATAGAGCTGGTGTATAAGATAATGTCGGGCATAGCATTGATGATTGGAAGCGGATGTTCAGTGGTTACATCGATATACCTTTCGTGAGGAAACTTGAAGACAGTTCGAATAAACATCATACAAACCATAGAAGTAACATCACTGCTTGTGGCGATAATATGCATTGTGTGGTGCAACGCACAATTTCCAGTCTAATCTGCATCTTTAAATGTCGTCCTCCATTCGGTTTTTGTCATCGTTTATGGCTTGGAACAACTTCATGAACAGAGGCATGACAGCCTTGCGGTAAATCCAAAGCATGAATGTCAAGCTGTCGCCTGCACCAATAACACTTATGGCAATGGGTTGGTATTCTATTTTAGGTTATACTTTCTTTTTTTGTAATCAGAAGGCGAGCATCCTTCACGTTGCTTAAAATAACGGCAGAATGTCGATTGGTCGGGAAAATTCATCCGGTTGGCTATTTGCTTCAGGCTCATGTCGGAACACTCTATGTATTGTCGTGCGAATGTCATAGTTGCGTTTTCAATCCATTGTATTGCGCTTTGTCCGCTACAGCTTTTGATAATCGACGAGAAGTAGCAAGGTGAGAGATGCTGTTCATCGGCATAAAACTGCACAGTTCGTTGACAATGGCAGTTTTTGTAGACCGATATAATGAAGTGGTTAAGAATGTTGTCGTCTCGTGTCAGTTGCATTGCCGGCATTGGTTTATTGCTGAAATACACTTCAAGGACTTTCAGACAAAGCGCATAGCACAAATGCTGTGCGCAAGATGAACTGTCCTCGCATCGGAGCACTTTTATTAGGCTTACAATGCTTTCCGATTGCTCTGGGGAAATTTCTACGCAAGGGGTGCGACGGATTTGCAGTCGCTTGTGAATGTCGACAGTACTGACTACGGGATAGTAAGTGTCAACCACACCTTCCTCCAGTATGCCGTCAAGGTCA
>JBJEKE010000177.1:0-3245 GCA_051878475.1 Muribaculaceae bacterium
AAAGCTTAAGTTTCATTTCTCTTGAGGTTTTATTCTTGGTTAACTTATTAATTATACTTTACAAATTGAAAAAGGTTTAATTCAAACTTACCATTCGTGGCTGGATAGTAGCTGGCAGAACACCGGTCTGCTGGATAATCTTCTGCCCAAGGAATCCTGTTATGAACGAGTAAAAGCCATGCGGCAAGCTGCCGCCAACACCGGAGCATGTGGCATAAATGCTGCGGAACAGCGGATAAGTGCCATCGTAGATGTATGCCTGATATGGCTTATATGCCTCGATGGAATCGTCAGGACGAATCTTCAGCACCTTTATTGAACTTGCGAACTCGGTGGTGGTAACATTTTCCTCAGCGAGGTTCTTGGCACGCTCTTCCACTGAAAGGCTTTGGGCTTTCATGTCGGCGCTTACCCAGCTCACTCCGATTATGCCAAGGGCATTCTTGTCGTTCTCTACCACCTTGAACACTTCGGGGTTGCTGTTCTGTGCATATACATTAGGGCCGAAATCAGCGCCGCAAAGAAGCGAGTCCTTCATATAACGAGCAGTGCTTGAACCCTGATGGTCGAACACCACCTTTATGGTCTTAAGCTTGGAGGGTTCAAGTTCGTTCCACTGGGTTACCTGTCCGAGGAGAATCTCCTTGATTTCGCTCACCGAAAGTATCTCTATAGGATTATCCTTGTTGACAATCAGAGCAATTGCATCGACGGCAATACGCTGGGAGAAGCACACTCCGTTTTTCTGACGCAGATACTCTTTCTGCACATCCTTCAGCTCATGGGCTGTGATTATGAGTTTCGTCTTGAGTTCAAGCATTGAGTCAATGGCACTGTGCTCGTCGACGTAGTATGGGATGATGTTGGCATTGGGATATGTGTACTCAAACACATCGATTTCCTGGTTCATGATATTCTGGAAACTCTCATCAACGGCAATTGCAATAAGGCCCGATGTGCTTGTGTTCTTGGGTTTACCGCTTTGGCCACCGCACGAAGCCAGTGCAACCATTGCAACGATTGCAGCCACCAATGCATTTGCCATTTTGCCATAATGTAATCTCTTCATATCGTCAAACCATTTTTATTATTCGAATCGTATCATTCTAAATGCTCGCCATGCTCCGTACACCACAAGCACACTGCCAAGGACATAACGCACGAAACTCCAGTCTGCGCCCCAATGGAAGAAATTAATAAGCATCAGCACTCCCATACCTATATACACTATCACCATTATCACTGCATAGAGTATCTTGATGAGCGACGGTTTGTCGCTTTCGGTATGCTTGTCGTCGAATTGTTCGTTCATGTCGATATATCTATTTGTACACTTGAGCCAAGCATAGCACTTGCCACTATACTTCATTTTGTAAAATTACAAAAAAAAGTATATGTTTTGCATTATTCTTCAAATTTATTTTGATATTCTTAACGATATAATATCACATACAGGCAAAGAATTGGTAACTTTGAACCATAAAAACCTAAGAATGCAGACAAAACACTATTACTACGACCCGGAATTCGGGCGAACCATAGTGACTTTCAAGCCCGGTCTTAAGAGTTTCAGAGCGGGATGGAAAGATGGCGTGCTCAACATAAGCTGCCGACCTAATATTTCCGAGCACGACTTTAAAAGCACTCTCGACGCTTTGCGCAACAAGATAAGGAAGGCGCACGAGAAAAAGCATGGCGCCGAATTCAGTTTCGGGCAGGTTATTAAGTGTTTCGACGGATACACCATAACCATATGCCCATCAGACAACCCAAAGCATCAAGTATTTGGGCACAGGCTGAACAAGGATATCACGATATCCCTGCCGAGGGACACACCTTTGGACAATATAAACGTGAAACGCGCCATAAGCAAAACCATTGAGCACATGATTCGCGACATTGCTATTGCTTCGCTGATACCGCTGGCTCTTGAAACTGCCGAGCAGGTGGGGTGCAACAAGGTGAACCGATTCCTCATATCACACGGCAAGAAGACTTTAGGATATTGCACCCGCGACAAGAATATCTATCTGAGCAGCATACTCATGTTGTATCCTAAGCACCTGATTCGCCACATCATATGCCATGAACTGGCTCACATAGAGCACTTCGACCATAGCGAAGCGTTCCACAGGCTTTGCGACCTATACGACGGTGGCCACGAAAAGGAGTATATCAAGGAACTGAGGACATTCAAGACTGCTATAGCAATCTAATAGCTCATCATACGTGGATTGAATGTAATTGGAAGTGTGTACCACACATTCACTTTCTCGCCGTTATAAACTCCGGGCTTGAAATTAGGCAACAAACTTACTATGCGCAAGGCCTCGGCATCGGTTTCGGGCGATAGACTCATCACAACCTTTGCATCGCTGACCGCACCATCTTTGCATACCACAAACTGAACGATAACCTTGCCTTCAACTTCATTGGCTTTTGCTTTCTCAGGATAGACAAGATTCTCTCTAACAAAATTCACCAAAGCGGCAGCGCCACCGGGAAACTTAGGCATATGGTGCACAGCACGATAAACATACTCACCCTTGGCAAGCACAGATGGCACATGAGAATCCTGGTCTGACGGCTCAGTAGGACGTGCAGAGGAACAATAACAACTCGCAGTGAAAGCTACCGTTACGATTACCGAAATAAAACACCTTAACATAACAATACGTTTTTCATTAGTTAATCCACACAAAGTTAATAAAATAGGCACAAATAGCAAACAAATATTATAATCAACAAAGAAGCGAGGTCCATAAGGGCCCCGCTTCTGAGATATAATCAAATTTGATATTGATTACTGGAGTTTGAATTGAACAGGCAGAGTATACCAAACGTTTACAGCCTGGCCGTTCATACGTCCCGGGATGAATTTAGGCAGCTTCTTAACGAGGCGTACAGCTTCGTTATCGAGGTCGCGGTCGACACTCTTAACCACCTTAACTTCACCGATGTCACCGGTCTTGGTAACAACAAATTGAACAATAACTTTACCTTGAACATTGTTTTCCTGAGCCATAGCAGGATAAACGATATTATCGCGGAGGAACTTCATGAGTTCAGCATCGCCACCAGGGAACTGAGGCATCTGCTCAACAGCACGGAACACTTCTTCCTTTTCAGGCTTCTTCTCTTCAACGATAATTTCTTCCTTATGCTCACGAACTACGTTACGGTCGTCGGTACCTTGGTCGAAGTTGGTCTGACCAAATGCAGTCTGAGTTTCCTTAAGTTCATCC
>JBJEKE010000178.1:0-3232 GCA_051878475.1 Muribaculaceae bacterium
ATCACCACCGCACCCATGCCAAGGAGGGCATAGTCCTTGATTTTTGCGCCGTGGATAGTCACGTTGTGCCCAATCGACACATCATCGGCAATTTCGATGGTCGATTTCTGGTAAAGCGTGTGCAGGACACTTCCGTCCTGAATGTTCACACGGTTACCGATGGTTATGGTGTTAACGTCGCCACGCAGCACGGTATTAAACCAGATGCTGCACTCGTCGCCAATAGTAACGTCGCCCAAAATGGTGGCGTTGTCGGCAAGGAAACATCCTTTGCCAATTTTGGGAATCATCCCTTTCAATGTCTTGATAAGTGCCATTGTAATTATCGTGTTATTTTCTTGGTTTTCTCAATAAGCCATTCGGCATCAGCGCCATCGAGGCCCGGAAGCAGACGCTCACGCACAGTGGCATGATAATCGTTAATCCAATTCAATTCGACGTCGGTAAGCATCGACACATCAATCAATCGGGCATCGTACGGGAACAATGTCAGGGTTTCAAACTTCATGAAGTCGCCAAACTCGGCATTGCTCACCGAATTGACAGCAAGCACAAGGTTCTCGATTCTCACGCCGTGCTTGCCGGCACGGTACAAGCCAGGTTCGTCGGAGGTAATCATACCGGGGACGATGGTCACCGGATTCTCGTTCATGCGGATGCTGTGAGGGCCTTCGTGAACGCTCAGATACTGGCCAACACCATGTCCGGTGCCATGCAGATATGCCAGGCCCTCGTTCCACAGATATTGGCGGGCAAGCACATCGAGTTGCACTCCACGAGTGCCAACCGGGAACTGTTGCGAAGCCAGCGCTACATGGCCTTTCAGTACCAGAGTATAGTCGTGTATTTCCTCGGCAGAAGGATTTCCGAGCGTGATGGTGCGTGTGATGTCGGTGGTTCCATCGGGATATTGGGCACCGGTGTCGACGAGCAACAACCCTTCGGCCCGAAGATGGGCATCCGACTGTTCATCGGCCGAATAATGCACTATGGCACCATGTTCCTTGTATCCGGCAATCATCGAGAAGCTGTCGCCACGATACATCGGGTCGAGGCTGCGCATCTCCATAGCCTTGTTCCACACTCCAAGCTCGGTCACGACGCCCGAAGCGGCATTCTCCTCAACCCAGCGGAATGTCTTCACCAACGCAATACCATCGCGAACCATCGAACGGCGCATGCCCTCGATCTGCACATCGTTTTTCACGCCTTTCAGCAACGAAATCGGCGATTTCCCGAATATTCGGCCACATTCAATGGCTCGGTTCAGCGTATCGCTCACCTGGTTTGGGTCGAGCATCACGGAGGTTTCAATCGGCAGTTTATAAAGGAAACGTGCCACCTCGTCGTAGCCAAGCACCTCAATGCCGTTTTCGGCAAAGTGAGCACTCACCTCGGGTGTAAGTTTTGCAGTATCGACAAAAATGGCCTTTTTCGATGCCGAGATATATGCATACGAGATGGCTACCGGAGTGAAGCGTACGTCGGTGCATCGGATGTTGTACAGCCATGCAATTTCGTCGAGAGCCGCAATGAAGAGGGCATCGGCACCGGCCGATTCCACCTCACTGAGGGTGCGGGCAAGTTTGTCGGCCACCGATTCGCCGGCATATTCGGTGCTGTGCACCTCAATCTTTCCCTGCGGACGCAATGGGCGGTCGGGCCAGATGGTTTCGAAAGGAGTGAAGTCGGTGGCAAGGCGCAACCCGTTAAGGCCACAGAACTCTTCAAGAGCGTTTACACTGTTGATTGAGAAGAGGGTACCGTCGATGGCAATCACACTTCCGGGGGCGAGCACCGATGCCAGCCATTCGGTGATGGTGGGTTCGCCGGCTATTGCCTCTTTCATCATGGTGAAACCCGAATCGGCCAGCTGTTGCTGCGCCTGAAGGAAATACCGGGAATCGGTCCACAGGCGTGCATCGTCAAGGGTTACCACGGCGGTGCCATTGCTGCCGGTGAATCCCGACACCCAATCGCGCGACTTCCAGTATTCGCAAATATATTCGCTCTGATGAGCATCTGTGCCCGGCACTATCATTGCATCAACATGCAAACGTGCCATTTCGGCCCTTAGCGCCTCAAGGTGCGCCACTGTCTGCTTACTCATATCGTAATTCCGGTTTTTGTTTTTTTACTACAAAAATAAGGAATGCCTTCGGAAAAACAAATTTTAATCTGCCACAACTGCCGCCACATACCATTAAGGGGGGCTGCACCGACACTTCTCCCGATGCAGCCCCCTGTTTGGTTATTGCTGTAGATTAACTGTTTACTTCAGAACAACTTTCTTCACAGTGTTCTTGCCTTCGCATTCAACCTTCACGATGGCAACGCCACGATAATCGGTGGCAATCATAGAGCTGCCGTTGATGGTTCGGCGGGCAACTATTCGGCCATCAACGCCATATACCGATACTTCGGCAGCGGCAGGAACACTAACGGCAATTGATGCATCGATAGCGGTAACTGTCACTGTATCGTCGGCTGCATCGCTGATGCCGGCTGTCTCACCCACCGCAGCGCGGTCCACATTGATTATATCGCCGGAGTTCATGTCGATGAGCACCAGTGTGGCCTTACAGTTGAACACTTCCTGAACGTGCTGTGCATCGCTCGAAAGCTTCAGGCTGATTACACCAGTGTATTCCTCTCCGTTGGCAATCGATGCCGGGATAAGGCCGCTCTTGCCGTAGTAGGCGTTAGCCGGATAGAGGGCACAAGCCACATCTTCGAACTCATATGGGTACACATACTTCTGACTATACATGCCACCCGACTGCCATTCGCCAAGGTCTTCATCGGTATTCGAGGCAAAGTAGTTAGCCTGATATCCAGTCAGTCCATCCTCGGTGATGATTGTGAACAGGCCATAGTTGGCGTTAGCCTTGTCGAGAGCGAAACGGCAGTTGTAGCCAACATTTATTGTGCCTGCATCGGCATCGTACCAGGCAGCTACGTCAAGGTCGGCGATGGTTTGCTTCGAGAGTTCCTCGTTGACAACGTCGAGCCATGTTGTTCCGTCGCCACGCGAGAATGAGTAATCGGTAGTGCCATTCGATGTGGTTGAAATCATCGGCGAATAAGCAGCTGCACTACGCTGAATCTTGGCGGTAGGAGCACCAGCAAGTCCGAGGAAATATTGGGCGTAGTCGGTCATGCCATATTCGTAGCTGTCGCCGGTATACACATGGTATGCTACCGGAACGAATCGGCTACCATAGAGGCTCTT
>JBJEKE010000179.1:0-3230 GCA_051878475.1 Muribaculaceae bacterium
CACCAGACGAAATCCTTGATGCGCTCAACAATGAACTAATCAACGATTAATCATGGACATTAACGATATTATTAAGCCGGAAAACCTCGTCTACACCAAGCCCAGGCTGATGAACGACAACCATATGCACTACTGCCCCGGATGCAGCCATGGCGTAGTGCACAAGCTAATTGCCGAAGTCATCGACGAATTAGGCATGGAAGAGAAAAGCGTGGGCGTAAGCCCCGTTGGATGCTCCGTCTTCGCCTACAACTATATCGACATCGATTGGATTGAAGCTGCACACGGCCGTGCTCCGGCTGTAGCTACTGCAGTAAAGCGCCTTATGCCCGACAAACTGGTGTTCACCTACCAAGGCGACGGCGACCTCGCCGCCATCGGCACATGCGAAACCATCCAAGCAGCCAACCGCGGTGAGAACATCACCATAATATTCATCAACAATGCAATTTACGGCATGACGGGAGGACAAATGGCTCCCACCACCCTCATCGGCATGAAGACAGCTACCACTCCTTACGGACGCCGAGTTGACCTGAACGGATATCCTTTCAAAGTGTCGGACACCATGGCTCTGCTCGAAGGCACATGCTACGTAACCCGCCAAAGTGTCCACTCACCGGCAGCAGTGCGCAAGGCCAAGGCAGCCATAAAGAAAGCGTTTCAGAACAGCATTGCCGGCAAAGGCACATCGATGGTTGAGATTGTAAGCTCATGTAATTCAGGTTGGAAAATGTCGCCGGTCGATGCCAACAAATGGATGAGCGAGCACATGTTTTCACATTACCCGTTAGGCGACATTAAAGACATTTAGATTATGAAGACCGAAATTATCATAGCAGGATTTGGCGGACAAGGAGTGCTGTCGATGGGTAAGATTCTTGCCTATTCAGGGCTTATGGAGGACAAGGAAGTAACATGGATGCCATCGTACGGGCCCGAGCAACGTGGTGGCACAGCCAACGTTACCGTAATCCTCTCCGACGAGCGCATCAGTTCGCCTATCCTCAACTCTTACGATATGGTTGTTGTCCTCAACCAGCAAAGTCTCGACAAGTTCCAAAGCAAAGTTAAACCCGGAGGCATCCTTATCTACGACAACTACGGCATCCACACGCCGCCCACTCGCACCGACATCAAGGTATATTGCATCGAAGCAATGAATGCCACTTTCGAACTTGGCAACAACAAGGCCTTTAACATGATTGTCCTCGGCGCAATGCTGAAGCTCAACTCGATAGTAACCATTGAAAGTGTTGTCAAGGCTCTGAAGAAGACACTTCCCGAACGTCATCACCACATGATTCCGATGAACGAGGAAGCACTGCGAAAAGGTATGTCGCTCATAAAATAGCCCAATATTTTGCAACTACACAAAACAAGAGGTCGCGCCAGATAAATCACTGCGCGACCTCTTGTATTATTTTTCCCTCAAGGAGGAGATTATTTTGTTCTGCCGGTGAATGCATCCACGTCTTTAGTGTCAACACTATTGGCAAAGAACTTTTCAGCAGCCTTACTTACGGCATCGTTCCATGGCTGAGGACCACACACTTGAACCACCCATAGGCGGAGCTGCTTCTTGTGCCAATTGACTATACAATTGGTTCCCCATGCACCACCATGTCCAAACCATGCATCTTCGTTATCCTCAACAGGGGCAGCAAGTCCAAGCGAATAGCCACCCATGTGTTTCGGACGGGTTGTCACAGCCAGAATCGACTTAACAGTCTCTTCCTTGAGAATGCGCACGCCATTGTCGCCCATACCGAGATTCATGAGCATCTTGTAGAACTTTAGCTGATCGTTGGCAGTTGTCCAAAGCCCGGCACCGGCCGAGGCAAACACATGCGAATCGTTGTATGGGCGTTGCTCCCATGGATTCTCCTCGAGCCATTTTGCCGGCTTGTCCTCGCCGGTTTCGTACAAATGAATCTGAGTGGCCAGTTGTTTATCAGTTGGCCAGAACCATGTCGACTTCATACCGAGCGGATCGAGCACATTCTCCTTCAAATACTGTTCCCACTTCATTCCGGTTACGGTTTCAACGATGGCAGCACCTATGTCGATACCGGTGTTTGAATACAGTTCGCGTGTGCCGGGTTCAAACATAATGGGCGATGCAGCAGCCACCGAGGCAACCTGGCGTATCGGCGCGCCACCCGACCATCCACCACCACGCACATCGTTGCGCTTGGCGCTTATTTCAAAGGGGAAGCCACCGGTGTGGTTGAGCACCATGCGTACCGTCAGCACATTCTTTGCTCTTACAAGAGTGCGGACACTGTCGTTCTTGGCGACCTCAACCCACAGCTCATTGAATTCAGGAAGATACTTCGACACTGGTTCGTCAAGCGACAATTTTCCCTCCTCAACGAGTTTTGCAATAGTAACGCCGCAGAAGCCCTTGGTTTGCGAACATTCCATAAACACATCGTCCATGCCGATAGTGCGCTTGGCTGCAACATCGGAATAACCTATGCAACATGTCTCCTGCACACCATTGTTATAAAACACACTTATCGCACCGGCAAGGTTTCCCTTATCGACATAAGGTTGCAATGCCTCGCGGGCAAAAGTCGTTTTCGACTCCTTAACTTTCACCTGGGCAGATACCGAAAGGCATCCGACCAACATCAGCAGAAATATCAGTTTTCTCATTATGATTATGGTAATTTGATGGTTAATAATTACAGATGTCAGTGCCACCAGCATATATCAATGGCTTTCAAAATTAGTTATTATCATCGAATTACCGATATATAAACCTGGGAAATTTATCGACCGACAATTACCAAGCCACTATTCGGAAGAATCTCCACATCGACCGAAGCTGCAGCCTTTATAGGGCGGGCGTTGATTACAAAGTCATCGGCTGTCGACAGTTCGCCCTTAGCCAAGCGCTTGAGCACTGTTTTTGAGGCATATGCATCGTAATACAAGGTTGCATCCGTGACCTCAAGCGCCGACAAATCAAGTTTCAAGCGTAGAGGCTCTGCAGAGGCATTTACACCAGCCACATACCACACATTGCCGCTTCTGCGCGCCAGCACTACATATCGGCCTGGATATCCATCAATAAAGCGGATTTCGTCCCAATGAGTTGGAACGTTTTTCATGAAATCAATGCACAGCGCCGGAGCGTCAGTTAGGTTATTTGGAGTTAGGGCAAAGTTTTGCACCGGATTCTGGAACAGCACCGCAGTTGCAATCTGAAACAAATCGGAGGT
>JBJEKE010000180.1:0-3229 GCA_051878475.1 Muribaculaceae bacterium
ATTCGAACCCACGACCCACAGCTTAGAAGGCTGTTGCTCTATCCAGCTGAGCTACTGGACCTCACCTTATGTGCTTGCCCTTCATTTCCATGAAAAGCGGTGCAAATTTATTAAATTCTATTGATATATTCAAATTATTTGGCCATATCTGCCGCATTTTTGCCTTTATTTAGCCTCTTTGGTGTAATATGCATTGCATCAGAGGCTGTTGAGCACTTCGCGAATTTTCTCGTAGGTGGTTATGCGGGTGGGCACCAGCGGCAGGCGCAGTTCGTTCTCTATGAAGCCCATGGCATTGAGCAGGCACTTCACGCCGGCGGGGTTGCCGTCTACAAAGAGCAGGCTGAACAGCTCGTTGAATTTGTGGTGTATAGGCAAGGCGTTCTTGTAGTCGCCTTCCAGAGCCAGACGCACCATCTTGCTGAATTCGCGTGGAAAAGCATTGCCAATAACCGAAATCACACCCACAGCGCCAAGTGTAATCAGCGGGAATGTAATGCCGTCGTCGCCCGAAATCACCATGAAGTCAGATGGTTTGTTCTTTATGATGTCGTCCATCTGTGTCATGTTGCCCGATGCTTCCTTTATGCCGATGATGTTCTCGAATTCGCGAGCCAGTCGCAGTGTGGTTTCCGATGTCATGTTCACACCTGTGCGTCCCGGTACGTTATATAGTATCACCGAAACCGGCGATGCTTCGGCAATTGCCTTGTAGTGTTGATAGATACCTTCCTGCGATGGCTTGTTGTAGTATGGCACCACTGACAGGATGGCATCGAAAGGAGTGAGGTCGATTTCGTCCATCTCCTTTATCAGTTTCATCGTGTTGTTGCCGCCATGGCCAAGCACCAGAGGCACGCGTCCGTTAACGCGCTCAACCACAAAATTGCGTACGTTTCTTTTCTCTTCCTCGCTCAACGTGGCAGTCTCGGCAGTTGTTGCGAGCACCACAATATAGTCTACTCCGTTCTTAATCTGGTATTCGAGAAGACGTGACAACGCATCGTAGTCAACACTTTTGTCGCTACGAAATGGAGTTATCAGAGCCACTCCCATACCTTTAAGATTTATTCTTCGCATATTGCTGTTATCTTTCTTTTTCAAAATTATTGCCAATCGGCCGTTTTGCGAATTTTTGTTTTAACCTTTATGGCATAATTTTTGTTTATGTATTTATTACAAGCAAAAATATTTTATGTTATGGATCAATTCAAAGAACTAATCACAAACGAGAAATTAGTGTTGGTCGACTTTTTCGCCACTTGGTGCGGCCCATGCAAGATGATGGCCCCGGTGCTTGAGGACCTTAAGCAACGCGTGGCCGACAAGGCTCGCATAGTCAAGGTTGATGTCGACAAAAACCAATCATTAGCCATGGAATATGGCATTCAGGCTGTTCCCACTCTCATTCTTTTCAGCGGCGGTGTCGAGGTATGGCGCCAATCGGGAGCCATGCCGGCCTCTGCGCTTGAGAATGTGATGAAAGCACATTTCTGATTACTGTTCCTTAAGCATCGAGCCCGGCAGCTCGCGGCAGTTGTAGCGCGAAGCCATGATTTCGCCGTATGCACCGGCCGAACGCAATGCCAGCAAGTCGCTGCGGCGGGTTACCGGCAGCGTTTCGTTGGTGCCAAACACATCCGACGATTCGCATATCGGGCCCACTACATCGTAGCAGTCGCTTTCGGCTGATTTCGAGGTGATGTTTTCTATGTTGTGGTGTGCCTGATACAGTGCCGGACGTATGAGGTCGGTCATTCCTGCGTCAACCATCACAAATTTCTTGTTTACACCCTGTTTGACATATATCACCCGTGTGATGAGTGCGCCGCATTGAGCCACCACCGAGCGCCCAAGCTCAAAGTGAAGCTCCTGGTGTGGCTTCAGTTGCAGTTTTGCCTTGAAAGTGCCGAAATAGCTTTCAAAGTCGGCAATCGGATGTTCATCGGGGTTGCTATAGTCAATTCCGAGGCCGCCACCCACATTTATTGTCCTGATGTTGGCGCCGAGCGCTTCGAGATGTGGCACCAGCTCATTGATTTTGTCGCACAGAGTGGCAAACGGACCGTTCTCTGTTATCTGTGAGCCTATGTGGAAGTGAATGCCGGTAAGTTCGATGCACTCCATCTTAAGTGCCTTGGAAATCACATAATCAAGCATCTCAAGGCTTATGCCGAACTTGTTCTCGTTAAGTCCGGTGGTAATGTACTTATGTGTGTGGGCATCGATGTTAGGATTGATGCGGATGGCAACATTTGCCTTTGTGCCGTATTCCCGGGCCAGATCGTTGATAACCTCGAGCTCGTTCATCGATTCAACGTTGAAGCATTGGATTCCGGCTTCGAGTCCGGCACGAATCTCCTTGTCGGTCTTTGCCACTCCGGCAAACACTATCTTGCGCGGTTCGAATCCCGCAGCCAGCGCTGCCTTGAGTTCGCCGCCGCTCACGCAGTCAATTCCCAGTCCCCCTTGGCGAATCACCTCCAGTAATCCGGCATTGGCATTGGCCTTTATGGCGTAGTGAACGTGATAGGGCAGACCCTCGGTGCAACGGTTTATCTCGGCCAATGTCTGTCGCAACAGGTTGGTGTCGTAATAATAGAATGGTGTTTCTTTTTCGTTGAAACGCTCTATTGGAAATTCCATATGATGTGCCTTGTTATGCTTTGTTCTTAAAAAGATAGTCGCTCAGTTGGTTGAGGGCGCGCACCTTGTCTTCGCGCTTCACCAGTATCGATATGTTGTAGTTGCTTCCGCCATACGATATCATTCGCACCGGAATGTCGGTGAGAGCCTGCAGCACCTTCGATTCGAATCCGCAGTTCTTCCATTCGAGGTCGCCCACAACGCATATTATCACCATGTCGTGGTCAACGGTCACAGTGCCGAACTTCTTCAGGTCGTCGAGAATTCCATCAAGGTTCTTCTCGTTGTCAATCGACACCGATACACCCACCTCCGAGGTGGCAATCATGTCGATAGGGGTCTTGTAGCTTTCGAATATCTCGAACACCTTGCGAAGGAACCCGTATGCCAGAAGCATCCGGCCCGATTTTATCTTTATGGCGGTGATGTTGTCCTTGGCGGCAATAGCCTTTATCTCCTTGCCGGCCTTGCTGTTGTAAATGAGAGTGCCTTCGGCCTCGGGCTGCATGGTGTTGAGCAATCTCACAGGAATGTTGTTCAGCTTGGCTGGCAATATGCAGGTGGGGTGGAGAATCTTCGCTCC
>JBJEKE010000181.1:0-3211 GCA_051878475.1 Muribaculaceae bacterium
GTTGACCTCGGTTTCCTCGACAACCGCATCAATTTGGTTTTTGACTGGTATACCCGAAACAACTACGACCTTATCGGCCGAATCTACACAGAAGGTGTTGGTGGTGTAACCAGCAAGCTTGCCAACGTGGCATCGATGTCGTCGCATGGTGTTGAATTCACCATTTCGACCCGCAACTTCGAGACCAAGGACTTCAGCTGGAACACCGACTGGACCTTCTCGTATGCCACCAACAAGATTACAGACCTTCAGAGCCGTTCGCGCGTAATCGACCTCGTACAGGGTACAGGCTTCCCGTTGGAAGGCTATCCAGTTCGTGCAATTTTCTCTATTCCGTTTGTAGGTCTGAATGAAGAGGGTATTCCTCAAATCATCAACGAGAATGGTGAAGTAACGACATCGGACATCAACTTCCAGGAATTTGAGAAGCTCGACTTCCTCAAGTATGAAGGTCCGGTTGACCCGCCGTACACCGGTGGTTTCGGTAACACCTTCCGTTGGAAAAACTGGCATGCTAATGTTTTCATCACCTATTCGTTTGGCAACAAGCTGCGTCTGTCGCAGGACTTCGCTGCATCGTACAGCGACCTCGACGCCATGCCAAAGGAATTCAAGAACCGTTGGGTTAAGCCGGGCGATGAACTCTTTACCGATGTACCGGCAATTGCCTCTCGCCGTCAGTATTACAACGACTACACCCTTGGCTATGCCTACAATGCATACAACTATTCGACAGCACGTATTGCCGACGGTGGTTTTATACGTCTGAAAGAGGTATCGCTCACCTACGATATTCCAAAGACCTTCCTTTCGAAGATTCGTGTAAAGAATGCATCTCTGAAACTACAGGCTACAAACCTGTGTCTGCTCTATGCCGATAAGAAACTCAACGGCCAGGATCCTGAATTCTTCAACTCAGGCGGTGTGGCATCGCCAATGCCTCGTCAGTTCACATTCACATTACGTTTCGGTCTCTAATCAAATACATCAGAAATAAGTTATGAAATTAAAATATATTCTTTCAATTGCCGTAGTTGCTCTTGCCGGTTTGTCGTCGTGCAACGATTTTCTCGACAAACTGCCTGATACACGTGTTGAACTATCAACACCAGAGCACCTTCGCTTGTTGATGGTTACCGGTTACACCGAAACCAACTACTGTATGTACACCGAGTTGTCAACCGACAACATGATTGACAATAACTCCAATCCATATAACGGGCTTGGAATCCGTTATAACTTGCCAGCCTATGGCCGTGGCGATGATGAAGCCTTTGCCTGGGAACCGGTGGTATCCGATACCGGTACAGATTCTCCGTCGGGGACATGGGAAGGTTGCTATCACGCCATCGCTACCTGCAATGCCGTACTTCAGAAAATCGAGGAGTTCGAGGCGCAGGGACGTGGCGACGAAGTGTCGGCCATCAAGGGCGAAGCCCTGGTGAGCCGTGCATTCCACCACTTTATACTTGCCAACATATTCTGTATGCCATACCGTGGCCCGGAATTGAGCAAGAATCTGCTTGGTATTCCTTATTCAACCGAGCCTGAGGACAAAGTGCTTGTGCACTACGAACGTGGCACACTAACCGAGACTTACGATAAGATCCGTGCCGACCTTGAAGCCGGTCTTCCGCTTATCGACGACGCCATCTACGAGGTGCCGAAGTATCACTTCAACAAGCAGGCCGCCAATGCTTTTGCTGCTCGCTTCTATCTTTTCACCCGCGAATACGACAAGGTAATCGAACATGCGAATCTTGCCTTCGGTAGTGCGGCAGCCGATCCGTCGAGCTACATGAGCCAAATCTGGTCGCAGACCAACCTCTATTATCTTGAGGACTTTGGCCGCTACTATTCAAACATGTCGCAGTCGCGCAACCTGATGCTCTTCGCCACTTATTCGAGCGCAGCACGTCACTATTCGGGTGGTCGTCGCTATGCATGTAACCGCGAAGCCAAGCGTGCAACAATCCAAGGCCCCGGCCCATCGTGGAAAAACTGCCGTTACAAATCGAGTGCAACCGGCGAGGTGTTTGCAATGAATCCTTGCTTCTATGCAGTAAGTTTCGTAAACGGTAAGCAGGAATACGGTACATGGTTTGGTGCAGCAGTAGCCGAATTCTTTGAATACACCGACAAGGTGGCCGGTATCGGTTACACTCACTTGGTTCGTCCTGAGTTCTACGGCGAGGAAACTCTTCTGTGCCGCGCTGAGGCTAAGCTGTTCACCGGCGACATTGCCGGATGTGTGGCCGACCTTAAGATTTGGGATGAAGCCCGCAAGAAAAACTCATCGACCGACGACCGCGCCACTGAGCTTACGCCAGAGTTGATTGAAAGTTTCTATGCCAGCGATGCCGACGGCTACGGCATTGTAAAGCCAATCCACATTGACGAAATATGCCCGAGCGACCGTTACTCGGTAACAGCTGCCATAGAGCCATATCTGCAGTGCATACAGCACTTCCGCCGTATCGAGACCATCCACAGCGGTCTGCGTTGGTTCGACATCAAGCGTTTCGGTATCGAAATCACTCACAACATCGGAATGGATCGCGTAGAGAACCTCACAATGCTCGACGAACGTCGTGCCATCCAGATTCCTGCCGAGGTGATTTCAGCCGGTCTCGAGCCAAACACTCGTCCATCGGATTCTGCTTCGCAGCTTACTGTTTCAAAAGGTGAATTTGTTAAAGCTAATTATAATGATAAAGGCAGTCAGGATGAAGCATATTACGTAATTGCTACTGGCCATGATGCTAAGACCTATGTTGGATTCAAAGAAGATGCCAATGTTGATGAGTTCTTTAATAAGGCACATGAATCAGAGATAAGTGGTGATGATGTTGATTACAAGAAATACATTAATAATATACCATCTACACCAGGTAGACAAATAATGATTCCAGCAGGAACTATACACTCATCAGGACAAAATCAATTTATTTTAGAGCTAGGTAGCCTAACAATAGGATCATATACATTTAAGATTTATGATTATAATAGGTTAGATAGTGATGGAAATAAGAGACCAATACATTTGATTAATGGTAAGAAAGTGGTAGATAGAAATAGAAGAACTAATTGGGTAAATAATAATATAGCAATTGAACCTATTTTAACAGAAGAAGGAATAGGATATAGAGAATATCTTGTAGGAAATACAGATTTAATGTACTATCAAACAAAGCGTGTTGAGATAGAAACA
>JBJEKE010000182.1:0-3204 GCA_051878475.1 Muribaculaceae bacterium
ATACTTCTTCACGCGGTTAGGCAGGTTCTTTGCAAGTTCCTCGCCTTCCCAGATGGTGTTGAGCAGGAATGTGCCGCCGTTGCGCAAGCCACGGGTAACGTCGTACATATGCAGGTAAGCTTGTACGTGGCAAGCCACGAAATTAGGAGTGTTCACCAGATATGTGGAGCGGATAGGATGGTCGCCGAAACGGAGGTGTGAGCAAGTGAAACCACCCGACTTTTTCGAGTCGTACGAGAAGTATGCCTGACAATATTTGTTGGTGTTGTCGCCGATAATCTTTACAGAGTTCTTGTTGGCACCAACAGTACCATCAGCACCGAGGCCGTAGAACTTGGCTTCGAACATGCCTTCGCCGCCAACTGCGATTTCTTCGCCCTGAGGAAGCGATGTGAATGTAACATCGTCAACGATGCCAAGAGTGAAGTGGTTCTTAGGCATTGGCAGTGCAAGGTTCTCGTAAACTGCAAGAACCTGAGCCGGAGTAGTGTCCTTAGAGCCCAAGCCGTAGCGGCCACCGATAATCAACGGAGCATTTTCCTTGCCATAGAAGCAGTCAACAACATCGAGGAACAGCGGTTCGCCGTTTGCGCCCGGTTCTTTTGTCCTGTCGAGAACGGCAATGCGCTTTGCTGTTGCAGGAACTGCAGCCAGGAAGTGCTTTGCAGAGAATGGACGATACAGGTGAACTGCTACGAGACCAACTTTCTCGCCTTTCTCGGTGAGGTGGTCGATAACTTCGCGGATGGCTTCGGTAACCGAGCCCATGGCGATGATTACGCGTTCTGCGTCTGGTGCGCCGTAGTAATCAAACAATCCGTGCTTGCGGCCGGTGATTTCAGCCACTTTGTTCATATAGTCTTCTACGATTTCAGGAACGGCCTCGTAGTATTTGTTGCTTGATTCTCTGTGCTGGAAGAATACGTCGGGGTTTTCAGCCATACCGCGCGATACGGGTTTCTCCGGATTGAGAGCGCGAGCACGGAACTCGGCAAGAGCTTGCTGGTCGATAAGTGGAGCCAGGTCGTCGTTGTCGAGAGCCTCGATTTTCTGTATTTCGTGTGATGTGCGGAAACCGTCGAAGAAGTTGACGAACGGCACGCGCGACTTGATTGTTGACAGGTGAGCCACACCGGCAAGGTCCATAACTTCCTGTACGGAGCCTTCGCACAGCATTGCGAAACCTGTTTGACGAGTCGACATAACGTCCTGATGGTCGCCGAAGATACAAAGAGCGTGTGATGCCAAAGTACGAGCCGAAACGTGGAATACGCATGGGAGCAATTCACCGGCAATCTTGTACATGTTTGGAATCATAAGCAACAAGCCTTGCGAAGCAGTGTAGGTGGTAGTGAGGGCTCCTGCCTGAAGTGAACCGTGAACAGCACCTGCTGCACCGGCTTCCGACTGCATTTCCTGTACCAATACAGTTTCGCCAAAAATGTTCTTACGTCCGGCTGCTGCCCATTCATCGACATATTCAGCCATTGTTGACGATGGTGTGATAGGATAGATGGCTGCTACCTCAGAGAACATGTAGCTCACATGTGCAGCTGCCTGGTTACCATCACAAGTCAAGAATTTCTTTTCTTTACTCATCTTTGTTATTATTTGTGAATGTATAATTGTTGTAATGCCTTAATGCATAGACTGTTACCGTCTGTAGAGCTGAAGCGTCGGCAATTTGCCTATGCTGTCCAATCATTTTGGTATAATTTCGACTGCGAAATTACTAAAATATCGTTCATTTTCAAAATAAATATCGCACATAATGAATGGTTATGTGCGATATTTGTCGTATTTAATATTTAGGCCGGTCTTTGATTGCCGTGAGGCGGGGCCTGTGCTTTTCAGCTGATTCTGTCGGCGATTTCCTCGGCAGTCACCTTGCATTGCTCACCGGTGGCCATGTTCTTGAGCGTTATCACCTTTTCGGCCAGCTCGCTTTCGCCGATGATGCCCACAAACGGTATCTGTTTGGCATCGGCATATGTCATCTGCTTCTTCATCTTTGCACAGTCGGGATACAATTCGGCTGAGATACCTTTCGTGCGGAGTGCCAGAATGGTGCGGAGCGACTGTGATGCTTCGTTTTCACCAAGGTTGAGGAACAGAATCTTTGTGCTCACGCATGTGTCGGCGGGATACAAGTCGAGGAAGTTGAGTACATCGAAAATGCGGTCGGCGCCAAAGCTGATGCCCACGCCCGACACGCCTTCCATGCCGAACACTCCGGTGAGGTTGTCGTAGCGGCCGCCGCCGGTGATGCTGCCTATCTGCACGTCGCATGCCTTGACTTCGAGTATGGTGCCGGTATAGTAGTTAAGCCCGCGGGCCAGCGATACATCAAGCTCCACGTTGGCTTTCAGCCCGAGGCTGTCGGCATGGCTCAGAACATACTCAAGTTCGTCGACGCCCTTCATTCCGGTAGCCGATTTCTCGAGAAGGCTACGCAGGGTAGCAAGTTTGTCGGTGTTTGAGCCCGATAGCTGCAACAGTGGTTGAAGAGTGGCAACCGCTTCGTCGGAAATTCCTTTTTCGCGAAGTTCCTGGTTAACGTTGTCGATGCCGATTTTGTCGATTTTATCGATGGCAACGGTGATATCGATAATCTTGTCGGCTTCACCGATTATTTCGGCGATACCGGTCAGAACTTTGCGGTTGTTGAGTTTGATGCAGATGTTGATGCCGAACTTGGCAAACACATAATCGATAAGCGAAACCAGTTCAATCTCGTTAACCAGCGAGTCACTTCCAACAACGTCGGCGTCGCACTGGTAGAATTCGCGGTAGCGCCCTTTCTGAGGACGGTCGGCGCGCCATACCGGCTGAATCTGGTAGCGCTTGAACGGAAATTGAATTTCGTTACGGTGTTGCACGACATAGCGGGCAAACGGCACAGTGAGGTCGTAGCGCAGACCTTTTTCGCACAGGCTTGAGGTGAGTTGCGCGCAATTGCGCCCAATAAGTTGCTCGTCGGTAACACTTCTCAGGAAGTCGCCGCTGTTGAGCACCTTAAACAGAAGTTTGTCGCCTTCTTCTCCGTATTTTCCCATCAATGTGGAGTAGTTTTCCATTGCCGGAGTCTCGATTTGCTGGAATCCGTAAAGCAGGAAAGCTTCTTTGATGGTGTTGAAAATATAGTTGCGTTTCGCCATTTCGAGTGGCGAAAAGTCACGGGTGCCCTTTGGAATTGATGGTTTC
>JBJEKE010000183.1:0-3190 GCA_051878475.1 Muribaculaceae bacterium
ACGGCGAAAAAGCCGACTACGACAACGTCATGACCCAAATGCGTGAAGACTTCGGCAACAAGATTGTGGCTGTTCAATTCCCGACAAAGTGCGGTGCCGGCTTCAACTCGATGATCGACGTACTGCTGATGAAACAATATTCATGGGGTCCCGACGGCGGCGTTCCCACCATCACCGACATTCCGGAAGAATATATGGAGCAAGCCACCGAGCTTCACCAGAAACTCGTTGAGGCAGCTGCCGAAAACGACGAGACCTTGATGGACAAATTCTTCGACCAAGGTTCGCTCACCGAAGACGAAATGCGCGAAGGCATCCGAAAGGGTCTTATCGACCGCAGCATCTACCCTGTGTTCTGCGTAAGCGCACTCAAGGACATGGGCGTGAGACGAATGATGGAATTCCTCGGCAATGTGGTTCCGTTCGTTGAAGACATGCCGGCTCCGGTAAATACCAACGGCGACGTGGTTAAGCCTCTGTCGGACGGTCCGTTGAGCCTCTTCGTGTTCAAGACATCAGTTGAACCTCACATTGGCGAAGTTTCCTACTTCAAGGTAATGTCGGGTACACTGAAGGCCGGTGTCGACCTTAACAACATGAACCGCGGCAGCAAGGAGCGCATTGCTCAGCTATTCTGCACCAGCGGCCAAATCAGAACCAACGTCGACGAACTCCATGCAGGCGACATTGGTGCAACAGTTAAGCTGAAAGACGTTCGCACAGGCAACACCCTCAACGAAAAGGGATGCGAATATGTGTTCGACTTCATTAAATATCCGGCTCCAAAATATCAAAGAGCCATCAAGCCCGAAAACGAGGCCGATTCAGAGAAACTCAGCGAAATACTCACCCGAATGCACGAAGAAGACCCGACCTGGGAAGTTGAGCAGTCGAAAGAACTCAAGCAGACAATTGTATCGGGACAGGGCGAATTCCACCTGCGCACTCTGAAATGGAGAATTGAGAACAACGAAAAGCTCAAAATCCAATATCTTGAGCCAAAGATTCCTTATCGCGAGACCATCACAAAGGCTGCCCGCGCCGACTATCGTCACAAAAAGCAATCGGGCGGTTCAGGTCAGTTCGGCGAGGTTCACCTGATTATCGAACCTTACACCGAAGGCATGCCACAGCCCGACACCTACCGATTCAACGGCCAGGAATTCAAGATGAACATCCGCGACACCCAGGAAATTCCATTGGAATGGGGCGGCAAGCTCGTGGTTTACAACTGTATTGTAGGCGGTGCCATCGATGCACGTTTCATCCCTGCCATCGTTAAAGGTCTGATGGACCGTATGGAGCAAGGCCCGCTTACCGGCTCGTATGCACGCGACGTGCGCGTATGCATTTACGATGGTAAGATGCACCCGGTTGACTCAAACGAAATCTCATTCCGTCTGGCCGGCCGCAACGCATTCAGCGAGGCCTTCAAGAACGCCAACCCGAAGATCCTCGAGCCGGTATACAACGTGGAAGTGCTCGTTCCATCCGACAAGATGGGCGACGTGATGAGCGACCTCCAAGGACGCCGCGCCATCATCATGGGTATGTCGAGCGAAAAGGGCCTCGAGAAGATTCAGGCACGAGTTCCGTTGAAAGAAATGTCGAGCTACTCAACAGCCCTCAGTTCAATCACCGGCGGACGCTCGTCGTTCTCAATGAAGTTTGCTTCCTACGAACTTGTTCCCGGCGACGTTCAGGAAAAACTCCTCAAGGAATACGAAGCAACCCAGCAAGAAGAATAATATCAATAATTCGACATCTGAATACCAAAGTAGGAAGGTTCCCATCGCGGTTCCTTCCTACTTTTTTATGCGGGAAACGCATTATCAGCCGAAAAAAACACACAGATATTTGCGTTTTGTAGCGAAAACGAGCCAAACAATTAGGGCCGACTCCCTAAAATGGAATCGGCCCTACTCTTAATCATTCAATATATCAGCAAAAGCATTAACTTGTTTACTTAAATGGCCACACATGCAACTTAACCAAAACTGCCATAACTAACGTAACAACTACAAGGATAACAATGCTGATTATTAGCTTTATCAATAATCCGCTACCAGCAAAAATTAAGTAAAGCAGCAGCAGCGCTATAACAATTCCATAAACAATTTGAATCGGTTTCTTTGATTTTGCGACCAATTCCTGTGAAGATTTTTTATCCGTATCTTTTTGCATAAGTGTATATTAATTAATGGTTTATTTTTAACATCTGTTCTATTTCTTGTAAACTATAGCCCGCCTGAAGTCCTTTTGGTATAAGATATGCACGTTCTTCATCAGTAACAATGCCATCATCCAAGGCATCATCAACCAAGCTTAAAAAGCGCTTTTTTAAATCATTATTAGCTGAAAGCATTTTTTGCTCAGCCAATGATAATTCTACTTTTTTTACTTTATGCTCACCTATCTCCGTTGACTTCTTGGCCAATTTAGCCGCTGTCATTATTTTACCTCTATGTTTTATAAGGAGCTCAATTATTTTTACTATAATGGTAGCTCCGGGAACAAAGCTGGCTATACATAATGCTATATCTAACACTGTATCAAGATCATTCTCAACGAAGTCGGCTACGCTCAATACCATATCTTTCGTTTCTTTATCCATTTTTTGAAAAATTTTGAAGTTGTTTTATAAAATTGACCAATGGCGTTACATCAATATCATTCTCCTTTCCGGCCTTTTCGATATCAGAAATCGTCTGTTTAAAATCAATTTGCGCAATTAGGCCCTTAAGCTTGATAATAATCAAACCTATGAAGTCATCCACAATTTTGTCCATGGATGCCTTTGCTTCAGAAACGACAATTCCTGCCTTATCAGTTATCTCGCCTACTGTTTTTTTCACAGACTTTACCGTTTCATTCTCATCTATCGCTTTTTGGACCGATGCAGCTGTTTGAGAAACAGTTTTTGACACATCGTCCATGGTCTTGCGGGCATCGGCTGCAACCTTTATTAATGAATCAAAAAATCCCATTGTGTTTATTGTATTTAATGTAAGAAATATCTTTAATTAGTATTTTGAAATTAATGATATATTCATTGTATCATAATCAATAATATCCCAGAGTAGCTTAATTCTGAATCTATCATGAGACAATTAACTCTCTTCGTCAATTATCGCTGAGACTGGGAGTCCATTGATTATTTACGTTTTCTCTCGCGGGCAATGCTTTCTTT
>JBJEKE010000184.1:0-3175 GCA_051878475.1 Muribaculaceae bacterium
TTGGAAGTGTTCTTTCGTCGTTTGCTCAAGGCTACAAAGACGGCGTTGAATATGTGAAAATCGGTCAGTTGCAGAAAGGTAAGACATTGCTCGACCGAAATCTTAACAATGCCGGAACCGATAAGTCGGCTTCGTATTACTATCTTGGCCGTATCGAGATGGAACAGGGCAATGTTGCTGCTGCCAAGGATTATTTCCAGAAAGGAGTACAGGCCAACTCACTTAACGCCTACAACCACGTAGGTTTGGCTTTCATCGAATTGAAGGGCGGTAACGACAAGGTTGCCAAGGATGCTTTCAAGGAGGCTGTTAAGCTCGACAAAAAGAATGCCGATGTGTATGTTGAAGTTGCTCGTGCATATTATCTTACCGATGCAACCAAATATGCTAAGGAAATCGAGGAGTATATTGTAAAGGCAAAGAAGGCCAACAAGAAAGACCCGGCCGCTTATATCTTTGAAGGCGATATGCTTACTGCCGAAAAGAAGTGGGGCGATGCTGCCGGTTACTATGAGATGGCTCAGCAGTTCGATCCTAATTGCAGCGAGGCTTATGTAAAGTATGCCAACACCTACTTCAACGTAAGCCCTAAGAGCGCTATCGAACGCCTCGAAACTCTCGTTAAACTCAAACCGAACTCGGCACTTGCTCAGAACCAGCTCGCCGAAAAACTTTACGAGAACGACCAGTGGACAAAGGCTGCTCAGGTGTATGGCGAATACATAAAGAATCCTAACCACTTCAAGGAAGACCGCGAACGCTATGCCGTTCTGCTGTACTTCGGCGAGAAGTATCAGGAATCGTTCGACATTGCTCAAGGTATCCTCAAGGACAACAGCAATTCATTCCTTATGAAGCGTATGCTCTTCCTCAACTCTGCCGCAATGAAGAACAACGAAGCTGCCGAGACTTATGCTCGCGATTTCTTTGCAAGCGCTTCTGCCAATGACAAGTTCTCGTCGAATGACTACACTACTTTCGGTGAGGTTCTCAAAGCTCTTGGCAAAACAGAAGAGGCTCTCGCTCAGTATGAGAAGGCCGTTGAAATCAACCCTGAAAAGGTTGAACTCCTTAAGGAACTCAGTTCGGCTTACGGTGCCAACAAGGACTATGAGAAGTCAGCCCTCTACTATCAGAAGTATATCGACAATGGTGACTATAAGACCAACGACCTTTATGTGCTCGCCGGTAAATACCAGAATATCGTAGCCACTGAAAAGGAAGACCTTGCCAAGCGTCAGGCTGCACTTGACAATGCATTGAAATATATTGATATCGTAATCGAGAAAGTTCCCGATGACTATCGTATCGTTCAACGTAAGGCCCGTATCCTCATGGTATCGGAAGACAGCCCAAAGACCGGTAAGGCTCTCGAAGCATACCAGGCTGTTCTCAATATCCTCGACAAGGATGCTGCCAACCTTACACAGAACGCCGATGCCTACAAGGAAGTGTATAACTACATTGCCGGTAACAAACTTGAAAACGGTGATACTGCAGGTGCTAAGGAATACTACACCAAGTATCTCGAACTCGACCCCACCAACGAAGCTCTTCGCAAGTTTGTTGAAGGTTTGAAATAACATCTCTTGTCATAAGTCAATTTAGGCGGCATATCATTTCGATATGTCGCTTATTTTTTCATTTCTCCCTCGTTTTTTTGTAGCTTTGCACCGTGCTGACTTTTAATTCATAACCCAACAGACAAAATGAACCGAGCCACAACAGTCTTGCTTTTCATGGTATTCATTATTGGCAATGCCTTTGCTGCCGAAGTGCTGTCGCCGTTTGCGCGCATCAGCATCAGTCAGGGCATAGCGCGCACTCGTACGGCGGTCTCATCGGCCTCATCCATGCACCAGGCCATAGTGCGGCTGTCTGATGGCGTTGAACCGTGGCAATTGGCTGATTTCTGCACCGTTGATGCCTCGATATTCGGGTTTTGCACCATCACTGCCTCGTATACTCAGCTTATGCAACTTTCACGGTCAGGCCTGGTTAGCCGCATACACCTTGCGCGACGTCTTGTTCCGTGCAACGATGTAAGCCGTGCCCTTATCGGAATCGATGATATTCATGCCGGAAAATCCATATCCAGACCCTATACCGGAAAAGGTGTGGTATATGGTACCCTCGATGTGGGTGTCGATTTCAATCACATAGCCTTTCGCGATTCTGATGGCCGTTCCCGAATCCTTTGGGCTTATCTCCCGGAAGACACATCGGGCAATCCTCCCCATGGCAACTGTTTCGACGACAATTATAACCTTGTCGCCGACGGCGTCTTCCCGGGCTCCGAATATAGCACCGATCAGCTCGGATTGATAACAGCCGATTGCACTACATCGAGCCATGGCAGTCACACCATAGGTACCGCTGCCGGTGGCTATAAGGGTAATGCCTATTATGGGATGGCTCCAGAGTGCAGTATTGTGGCGTGCGCGAGTCCGGTGTTGTCGGATGTTGCGGTTCTTAACAGCATTCTCTATGTGTTTTCCAAGGCAAAAGCCTTGAATATGCCTGCAGTAATAAATTTCAGCCTTGTGTCGACTATCGGTCCACACGACGGGACATCGCTCATTCCGGCTCTTATCGATTCGGTATGCGGACCCGGGCGAATTGTAGTGCTCAGCGCCGGAAACGATGGCAACAAGGCTATTCATCTAAGCCGGAAGTTCCAGAGCTGCTCTGATACCCTAAAGTCGTTTGTTGTCAACAAGAATGGCAGCCCGGTTTCACTGAAAAACAATTCAGATGGCTTTATTTTCGATGTATGGTCGAAATCCGACGTCAGTTTTGGCCTCCGAACTGTAATATATAATGTATCGAATTGCAAAATCGTGTATGAGTGCCCTCGGCTTGATTCGTCGGAGCTCGACGAAATTATTCTTGACAGTGAGGAGACTCCCGAACTGGCACAATACTTCAATGGAAAGCTTGTTGCTGCCGGCGAATGTATCAACGGGCGGCAGAACATAATGGTGATGGCAAATCTCACTCTTGCCAGTGCCGGCTATCGCCTGGGATTCATCATAGATTCCGACGAGGGAGCCGAGGTAGACGTGTGGGGCGACACTTCCACCCTCCGTTTCTCAGGGTGTGGTCAGTCGGGTTGGACCGATGGCGACAGTGACCAGTCGATAAGCGATTTAGCAACCGGCCGTAAATCGATAAG
>JBJEKE010000185.1:0-3163 GCA_051878475.1 Muribaculaceae bacterium
AGGTTGATGCCTCTGCAAGTTAAGCCATGCTCAAAAATTATTTAGGACAATATTGTGTCCGAATGCATGCTTTTTGCCATAATTGTCGGAATATTGGAAAAAATCGTTATTTTTGTCGTTTAATTACTAATAACCTAAAAAACGGAACAATATCATAATATAGTTAACTGCATTAATTTGAATAGAACGAAATGAGAAAATGGCGTATTG
Source organism: Muribaculaceae bacterium (assembly GCA_051878475.1). Taxonomy (GTDB): domain Bacteria; phylum Bacteroidota; class Bacteroidia; order Bacteroidales; family Muribaculaceae; genus SFRY01. Next base: position 211 of record JBJEKE010000185.1, read on the forward strand.
AAGACAGCAGCGAGCTGTATAATGTCGGCGGATGGGGCCTGAAGTATTTTTCGATAAACGAAAAAGGGCACATAACGGTGACACCTCGCGATGGTTATGCTTCAGTGGATTTGAAAGATGTCATGGACGAGCTGCAGGTGCGCGACATATCGGCGCCGGTGCTGCTGCGTTTCCCCGACATTCTCGACAATCGTATCGAGAAAATCTCCCGCTGTTTCAAGCAGGCTGCCGAGGAGTATAACTACAAGGCGCAGAATTTTATCATTTATCCTATCAAGGTTAACCAGGTGCGGCATGTGGTGGAGGAAATCGTGTCGCACGGCAAGAAGTTCAACATTGGTCTGGAAGCCGGCTCAAAGCCTGAGCTTCATGCAGTACTGGCGCTTAACATCGACGAGCGCTCGGTGATTGTGTGCAACGGCTACAAGGACGAGGACTATGTGGAGCTGGCACTGCTGGCGCAGAAGATGGGCCGCCGCATATACATCGTTGCCGAGAAACTCAACGAGCTGAAACTTATTGCCGACATTTCGAAACGCCTCAACATACGCCCGAATGTGGGCATCAGAATCAAGTTGTCGAGTTCCGGCAGTGGAAAATGGGAAGAGTCGGGCGGCGACCAGAGCAAGTTTGGACTCAATTCGAGCGAATTGCTCGAGGCTCTCGACTATATGCAGCAGGCCAAGATGCAGGACTGCCTCAAGCTTATCCATTTCCACATCGGCAGCCAGATTACCAAGATACGTCGAATAAAGAATGCATTGCGCGAAGCCTGCCAGTTCTATGTTCAGTTGAGCAAGATGGGTTTCGACATTGATTTCGTTGATATAGGTGGAGGGCTGGGCGTTGACTACGACGGCACACGAAGCAGCGCAAGCGAGAGCAGTATGAACTACTCCATACAGGAGTATGTCAACGACTCGGTATCGTCGCTCGTTGATGTGTGTGAGAAAAACGGTTTGAAGCAGCCTAACATTATCACAGAATCGGGTCGTTCGCTCACTGCTCATCATTCGATATTGGTGTTTGAGGTGCTCGAGACCACTCATCTGCCAGAATGGAACGACAACGATGAAGTGAGCGATGACGAGCATGAACTGGCTCGCGAACTCTACGAGATATACGACAAGCTCAATCAGCCGCGAATATTCGAGAGCTGGCACGATGCACTGCAGATACGCGAGGAGGCTCTCGACCTGTTTAGCCTCGGACTGCTCGATTTGCGCACTCGCGCCATGATAGAGAAGCTGTTCTGGTCGATTGCGCGCGAGGTGAGTTCAATCACATCGGCAATAAAGCATGCACCTGAAGAGCTGAAGAAGGTGGCGCGAATGTTGCCCGAAAAATATTTCTGCAACTTCTCCTTGTTCCAGTCGCTGCCCGATTCGTGGGCCATCGACCAGATTTTCCCAATCATGCCTATTTCGCAACTCGATGAGAAGCCCACACATTATGCTACTCTTCAGGATATTACCTGCGACAGCGACGGCAAAATCAACAACTTCATCTCGGTTCACGGAGCTGCATCGGCATTGCCGGTTCACACTCTAAAGTCAAACGAGCCGTACTACATAGGTGTGTTCCTGGTGGGTGCCTATCAGGAGATTCTGGGCGATATGCACAATCTGTTTGGCGACACCAACGCTGTGCACATCAGTGTCGACAAGGACGGCTACGACATTGAGCAGATAATCGACGGCGAATCGGTGGCTGAGGTGCTCGACTATGTTCAGTACAACCCGAAAAAGCTGGTGCGCAATGTTGAGACGTGGGTGACGTCGGCAATGAAGGAAGGCAAGATTACCCCCGAGGAGGGGCGTGAATTTGTGAGCAATTACCGTTCGGGCCTTTACGGATACACATATCTGGAGCGCGACTAACCGATACTGCGATGGCACAGCGATACTTTATCAGGCTGGCATATAACGGTGCCTGTTTTCATGGATGGCAAAGCCAGCCTTACGATATCTCGGTGCAAACGGTGGTTGAGGACGCTCTGCGCAAGGTGTTCCGCTATCGGTTGTCGGTTACCGGCGCCGGACGTACCGATGCTGGGGTGAATGCCCGCACCATGTATGCCCATTTCGACCTCGAGCGCCCTTTCGATCCGGATAACACTGCCAACTACATACACAAAATCAACAGCATCGTGGGGCGCGACATCACGGTGTACGACATTCGTCCGGTGCATCCCGAGGCACATGCCCGCTTTGATGCCGTGGCGAGGACTTATAAATACTTTGTCGATGTGGAGCGTTCGCCCTTTGCGTACTATTTCAGCTGGCAATGCCATTACGACCTCGATTTCGACGCCATGAACCGCGCCGCCGCTCGACTGCTGGAGTACAGCGACTTTACCAGTTTCAGCAAACTGCATTCCGATGCCAAGACCAACATTTGCCGCGTGGATTATGCTCGGTGGGAACGTATCGACGATGGCCGATGGGTGTTTACAATAACTGCCGACCGCTTTCTTCGCAATATGGTGCGCGCTGTGGTGGGTACACTCATCGAGGTGGGCCGCGGCCGAATAACCGAAGAGCAGTTCTGTGAGATCCTCGAGCGCAAAGATCGATGCGCCGCCGGCACATCGATGCCCGGCCATGCACTTTTCCTGTGGGACATCAAGTATCCTTACGAAATATGACCGCCACAGCAGCCAACCCGGGCCGTAACACCGTTATTTCGATATGCAAGGGCATTGCCATCATACTGATGGTGGTTGGACATGCCGAATGTCCCGGATTGCTCAGCAATTTCATTTATCTGTTCCATATGCCGGTGTTTTTCATTGCAGCCGGCTATTTCTTCAGCCGTAAGTATCTTTCCGATCCATGGTCGTTTGTAGTGAAACGTTTCCGAGGACTTTATGTGCCTTTCGTGAAGTGGAGTGTGCTGTTTCTGTTGCTTCATAATGTGCTGTTCTATTTCGGCATCCTCAACGAACAGTACG
>JBJEKE010000186.1:0-13197 GCA_051878475.1 Muribaculaceae bacterium
ACCTTTATCCCGTTCCCACCAAATTTTTTACCAACATTTTTATGCTATATAACATGTTTTTAATTCCATCATCATTATATTACGTTATAAATCAACACATTAAGCAACGAAAAATTTTTCATAAAAATGTTACTGTATAGGCGACGGGAAAACATGTTATACATTAATTATATATAGAGCACTGCCAATGGAGAGATTGAGCCCCAATGGCAGCGCCACAACCTAAGATGGCCCCAACGGACTTAATCCATATGGAAAACCTCCTTCAGCGGGATTGTTACGGGCGAATTGTCGGGATTCACCTCCATGATGTCGGCCATATAGTCCCACCATTTTTGTACAATTGGGTTGAAACCCATGTCCTGCGAAGATTCCTCGCCTTTGGTTTTCTGGCATGCAAACAGGATGTTGGTGTCGCGATCCCAATAGATTGAATAGTCGTAAACGCCTCCGTCGGAGAGCATCTTCTTCAGTTCGGGCCAAATTGCAGCATGGCGACGCTGGTACTCGTCTTCGAAGCCTGGCTTCAAGAACATTTTGAAAGCTTCACGTTTCATAATACAGAAATATCAGATTTTCAGTTAGTTAAACCATTCGACCTGCGGCAGGGGGAGCCGATATTGGGGGCAATCAACCGCAGTCGGGGGGATGAATATTCAATAATCGAAGACAATATTCGGAATTTTCGCCGACAAAAGCAAGCATTTCACCGAAAAAACCACTTTTCGGGTATACTACACACGCATGGCTGCCAAAAATATGGAGAGTCAGGCAACGGGCTATGGATTGTAGAGGTCGGTGTTGAAGAAGTTGAGCACTTCGATGGCGGCATCGTAGGCCTGAGAGGCCGGGCTGTCGGGATTGATTAGCTTGGCCTGGCAATAGTCGCTGATGGCCAGGCGCACCTGCCCCTGACGATGATAGGCGATGCCGCGCACAAAATATGCCTCATCGGCATCGGGATTGGCATCGATTACCGCCGTCAACAGCTTGATGGCCTCATCCATGCTGTTCTGCGCCATCAATTGGCGCGCTTTCCCTACCTGTTGCTTAGCTGCTTCGGACATCATAATCATCTCACAATTGTGCCGTGCACTGTGTAGGGCTTGCCTTCTGTGCTTTGGCTTATGGTTACCTTCACATTTGCGTCGTCGACAAACTTCACTTCGAGCTGCACGCGTGTAATCCAGTTCACATAGTGCAAAGTGAGCCGCAGACAGCGGCCATCGGGCCAAGCATAGGCTCCGGCAACGGCAAAGTTGCGGTCGATATTCGAGAAACGCCCTATGGCTTTCACATTGTAAGGCGGAAAAGCCGAATTATTGTTGATGCCCCATTTGCGGTAACCGCAACGGGCCGTGGTAACTTTTCCGCTCGAATCGATAGCGCGAAGCATCATAGTGCCGTCGGCATTTCGGCTGATATTCAGCGAGGTGAATCCCAACCGATTGGCATCGAGCTTTATTGTAACCGGCAACAGTCGTGCAAGCCCCGTCTTCTTCCCTTCGGGATATGGCAGCACATATTGGTTCTGGCGCTTGAGCAGCCGCCGGGAATCGTCCGAGGGGGGGAGCTCGCCATCAGCGAGATGTGGGAACAACGTGTTCCACACCAATGCCCGCTCACGGCGATGGTCGCCATTGGCACATTCGGTTACCACAACCACCATGTCATGAGAAGGGAACACCATAATATATTGGCCGAAAGCGCCGTCGGCACGCCATCCGGTACCGTCCTCGCACTGCCACATATGGTAGCCATATCCTTGCTCGGGCACGTGAAGCGACATCATCTGGTCGACCCACTCCGCTGGAATCAGCTGCCGGCCGTTCCAGCAGCCGCGCTGCAGCAAAAGCTGACCGAACTTGGCCAGCGACTCGCTGGTGGCATATACGCCCCAACCGCCGGTAGAGATACCCTCGGGCGACTGTTCCCAGGCAATATCGGTGATGTCCATCGGGCGGAACACGTGGTCGTTGAGGTAGTTGAAAGTGGTGGTGCCCACTACACGCTGCACTATTGCCGACAACATATACGAATCGAGCGAATCGTAGTTGAAGGAGCTTCCGGGCACGCCGTCGATGTTCTTGGCAAGGAATGCACGCCGCCACTCGGTGGCGTGGTTGCGCAGCTCGCGGTCGGGAATGATGCCGCTGCGCATAGTCAACAGGTCTTCAACGGTTATCTGAGCAAGGCGCATCGAGATGCTGTCGGGCAAGAGTTCCGGGAAAAAAGCAGCCACGCGGTCGGTCAGGCGCAGACGGTTTTCGCCAATGGCAATGCCCACGGCAGCGGCAGTGAAGGTTTTCGACACCGAATACACCGTGTGGCGGTACTGTGGAGCAAACGGCTGAGGATAAATCTCGCCGATAACCTTTCCGTGGCGAAGCACCATCACACTGTGGATATCGACATCGGGCATCAAGGTAAGCGAATCGAACAAGGCTTCAACTGCCCGCGACGGCACTCCCTGCATTTCGGGTGTGGTGCGCTCCAGCGACGATGCCATTAGAGGCATCAGCGCTGTCACCAATGCCACGAGAATATTTCGTATTATTCTTGAAATCATACAAGCAAAATGGTTAGTTACGAGTGTAAAGATAAAGATTTTTGCGTTTCGCAATGAAAGAACGACCGAAATTATCGTAAATTTGCACAAACAACTGCAAACCGACATTATGATACGGGGTAATCGGATGTATAAATACGAGAAGCTGCGCAGCACCACCGCCATCGACGCTCTGTTCCGTGGCGGCGTCACTGCCTACGCCTACCCCATCCGAGCCACGTTCCGCACCGTCGCCGCCGGCAACTATCAGCCGGTGGCACGATTCATGATAACAGTGCCCAAGCGCAAGCTCCGCCATGCCGTCGACCGTGTGGCAGTGCGCCGCCGCATCCGCGAGGCTTATCGCCTTAACCGCGGCCCGCTGTATGCCGCTCTCGCCGAGACGGGAGTGTCGGTGGAGGTGGCTTTTATCTATCTTGCCGACAAGGTCAAGGGCTACGCCTCTATTGAGCCGCGCATGCGCGAGGTGCTTCGCCAAATTGCCGTGGCATTACCCGCCGAAACCGAAAAACTCAATGCCACCACCAATGCCGGCAAATAGCCGGCAAGATAAGCCATGCGCACCATATTGTCCTACATATTACTGATTCCTATCTATTTCTACCGCGCGTGCATATCGCCGATGCTTCCGCCGTCGTGCCGATACACCCCCACCTGCAGCCAATATGCCATCGAGGCTATCAAGCGCCACGGCCCGTTCAGGGGCACTTGGCTGGCCATCAAGCGCATTTGCCGATGCCATCCGTGGGGCGGCAGCGGTTACGACCCTGTGCCATGAATCCGATTATCGACATCCACACCCACATAGAACGTCCTGGAGCCATTATAAATGCCTCGCCCGGCTCGTTCAGTCCTAAACCGGGACTGCTCTACAGCATCGGCATACACCCTTGGGAGAGCGAAACAGCCACCGACAACGACATTGCCATGCTCGAGCACTTCGCCTTACATCCTCAAGTGGTAATGATTGGCGAAACCGGCATCGACAAGCTTCGCGGTGCAGCGCTTGCCATCCAAATAGAACTGATGCAACGGCACATTGCATTGAGCGAAGCGCTCGGCAAACCGTTAGTGGTGCACTGCGTACGCTTGTCGGACGAACTTATGCGCCTTCGCCGAAGCCTCAACCCCTCGCAGCCATGGATTTTCCACGGATTCCGTGGAGGCGCAGCACACGCCCTGCAGCTGCTCGAGGCAGGCATTGTGCCGTCATACGGCGCACGGCATCAAAAAGAGGCTGTAGCGATAACACCCGTTAACAGATTACTGGCCGAAACGGATGACCAAACCACCCTGAGCATTGAACAAATCATTGCAATGCTTGGCGAAAACCATCCCGAATGCCCAAGCATCGTTAACCAGATTAAACAAAACATTTCGAGCCTGATTTATACATAAAATTCCGTAAAATGTAGCATATCAGGCAAAAAGAGTTGAATAATTATGCTATAAAGCAGAGATTTATCAAAACTTTTGTATTCAATAGTTAATCATTGTAAATATCTTGTAAGTTTACTTTTATTCACTAACTTTGTGAAAGATGATTAAACGTATACTTTTCAACACTAAGAAACTACAGAATAAACTCAATCATTTAGTCTAAATTTCCCTATGGTGATTGCTCTATGAAGACTTGCGAAAGTGCCATTGGACATTCACCATTTTTTGTGCCCCAACCCCACCTGAAACGATATTGCAGCCGCGGACTCCGCCCGTTGGCAATATCACCGCGCTCTGAAGGCGCTATGTACAAATAGCCTGGTGCATCGCACCAGCACATCCCTATCCACTACAAAGTCAACGTTTGGGGCACATCCAGCCCTTTCGGGCTGGCTAAGCACGGCGGTATCACGGTTTGATGGCGATGAGAGGTTGCGGGATGGTTATCGAGGCTGCATAGGTGCCGAAAGCGCTGTCGGCACTATCGTATTCGTCGGGATGCGACTGCACTGCGGCATTTACTTTCAGACCTGCGCTTTCCATGGCTTCAACTATCTCCGGAGTGCTGTGGCGAGCAATCAGCATGGCTCCTTTCTCCAATAATCCGACCAAGGGCATAAAGGCATCTGTCGTCCACATTTCCGGCTGGCTGTCGGGGCCAAAGGGGTCGAACAGCACCACATCGGCCCTCTTGGGTAGCTTTGCGGAAGCATCAAGGTAGTTACCACGATGCTTCCGCAAAATGAAGCGAGGCGTAATCACCATCCGCTGCCCCCACGGCGCATCGTTGATAAATTCCAGTGCGCGGCGACAGTGATGCTGAGTGCCGGTGGCAAGGTTGAACGGGCCTGTGATGCTGTGGGGCAACGGCGCGGTTTCATAAGCATGATATTCCACATTGCGTGTGGCAGTGAGAGCCACATTCCATGCATTCACTCCGGCACCAAAGCCTATTTCCACAATGGTAAGCCCTTCGTCTGACGATTCGGTGAGCAACGGCTCGATAGGCTCGGTGAACAGCCGGCGCATCGACGATACGGCGCCGTCCATAGGATGGTAAAGTCTGCCGGAAGGCTCCAGACGGATGGTAGAGGTGCCATCGGCAGTTGGTACGAGGGAGAGCTGTTCACCGCTAACGAGTTTAGCCGCCTTGTGTCGGCGCTTCAGGGCATGGAGCCAGCGCTTGAGGGCGCTGCGTCGCCGACGGCTCGCCACATAACGGCGATGTGCACCGACGGCAACACCTACTATGGTTTCCACGCCAAGTGTGTCGGCAAACGGCGACAGCGGGGCATACATGCGTGCCAGCCTGCGGGTTTCAGCCTCAGAGTCGTTGATGCAAGCGAAATTACCAAGCAACTGAGCCGGCGAACCGACGTCGAAGCGCATGCGGTTGACGTCGAGCAGATAGAAAATCCTGTTTTTGTCGTACACAATGTTTCCCGGCGAGAAATCGCGGTGGAGCACTCCGGAGCGGTGCATCTTGGCCATGAATTGTGCCAGCATCGGCAACGTGGTGGCTGAATCGTCGGCATCCTCCCACCAGCGCATGTCGCGGCAATTGTCGATGTGGTCACACACGTAGAACGATTCGGCTATCAATCCACCGCGATACACCTCGCGATAACCAACAGGCTGCGGCGTGCCGATGCCCAGTTCCAGCAATCGCCGCGAGTTGTCAAACGAGCGTCGCGCCTTGCTCTTGCGCAGGAAAGTGTAGATTATGCGTTTCAGCAAGCCGGGCTTGGCAAAATATTTTACCGACAGCGGCCGACCATCATCGACGAGGCGGAAGACAGTGTTTCTGGCAGCGTAAATAACGTCGCCGCGGGTTTGGCACATAGGCAGGTCGATGCAGTGCATCAGTGCCGAATGCCGATTGTCGCCGACTATGGTTTTGCTCCTACTCATCACTGTCCCACAAATGATTATAAATGTCGCTCATAGCCTCGAAGAAGCGCGGATAAGCGAAATCAGCCTCGAAACGCTTCTTGGCAGCCTCACCCAGTTCACGGCGCAGTTCGGGCGAGGCAATCAAGCGGCTGAGAGCATCGGCCAGCGCATAAGGGTTGCCCGGGTCGACGAGCATCCCGTCGCGGCCATTGACGATATATTCAGGCTGGGCACCGTTGTTGGTTGTCACCACGGCGCGGCCCCACATCATGCTCTCCATGTTGGCGAGACCGAGAGGCTCCTGCCACACACTGGGCTGGACGGCGATGTCGCAGCTGCGCACAAAAGGCTGGATGTCGGTTTGGTAGCCGGCAAATGTAACGCATTCGCCGATGTTGTTCGACACGATTATCTCCCTGAGTTTCTTCATTATATGCTTTTTCCCCTCACCGAAAATCAGCAGATGATATTTGTCGCGAGGCAGCTGGCTCACAGCGCGCAACAGCACATCTATACCCTTTTCGGGCGATATGCGGCCATGGAATAGAATTACCGCCTTTTCGGGCGCAATGTCGAAACGGCTATGCAGGTCGACGGCTTCGGTGGTGGGAGTGGGCAGCACGCTGTTGTGAACTACCAACAGCTTTGAGCGGTCGATTTTGGGGTTTGTACTCAGAAACACCTCGCGGGTGAGGTTGGAAACGAACACTATGCGGTCAACCTCCTTGTAGAGTTTACGGTAAACGATGCTGTTTTTGCCGCGCTTCACCAGATGGCGGGTCATCACAATCTTGAGACCTTGGTTTTCCGACAGACTGCGTGCCACCGAGGCAGTGAAAGCGTTTTTGAAATTGTGAACGTGTATCACGGTGTTTCGGCGCTTCTTCACCATACGGGCCAGGCGCACTCCGCTGTCGAGGTCGGTGAGACCCTTCAGCGGAAGGGTGGAAATGGGAAACTCCTTGGCACGGAACGGTGCTATCACCTCAGGTTCGTTGCGACACACTATCTCCACGTAATGCCCTGCATCACGCTGTCGGCAAGCCAGATCGAGCACATACTGCTCACCTCCGCCCCAAACCTTGTTAGAAACCAAGTGATAAATGTTCATTTTCATGATGGTAAGATGTTAGTTTTTCGGCGAGAAAACTGCCGGCAGTTGGCACGGACTAATTCCTCAATACCGAAGATAGCACTTTTGCCGCTGACGGCAAAATATATGCAGCAAAAAATGCAATGCCATGTCACAAAATGGGAAATGGGAGATGAGGATGGAGGCTGTTGGCGACATGGGCACACACTTCACTACTCATGCTGCAAAATTATAGCCCCATGCAGCAGCCGCATTGCGAAAACCGCCACATGCCAATAGGAGATTCCGAAAAAAATGTGCTTATTCGACAGGTGTAAGATTCTCCTGCTTATCGATTAAGCCCGATTTTCCAAGTGGCGGTTTTTGCAATGTGCGGGCACACTTTATAGGTAATTTTGCAGTCAAAACAGGTTCTGACGTCGGGCAACGGGCCTTTCAGGTGGATTCACGGAGAATCATGTCGCCACGGAGCAAAATGCTTTCCTTTTTCGCCTCGGGATTAGCAATCTGCTCGACCAGCAATCGACAGGTCTCGGCTGCCATCTTGGCCACCGGTTGCTCCACTGCCGTCACCGTTGGATGCACAAGTGTACACAGCTCGGTACCGGAGATGCAGCACAGCGCCACATCGTCGGGAATTGCATAATGCATCTTCTGAAGCATGCTCTTGGCTCCCAGCATAGCCGTTTCGGTGAAGCCGAACACTGCATCGAAGTCGAGCCCTTTGGCAAGAAACGCCTCCATGGCCTTCCCACCCTCGTCGGCATTAAGGCCGCCGGGAATCACATATCGCGGGTCGTAAGGTATCTTGAACTTTTCGAGTGCATCGCGATAGCCGCGATGGCGGTCGGCACCGTTGCTTATGTATTTCGGACCCGACAGATGGACTATCTTGCGCCGGCCTCGACGGATAAGCGCCTCAACCATGAAGAACGCCATTATATAATCGTCGATTTTCACCTGCGAGGCATCGATATCCTTCACGGCTCGGTCAAAAAACACCATCGGAATGCCGCTGGCAATAACATCGCGGTAGAGTTCGATGTTGCGGTCATTGTGACACACGCTAATCATCATCCCCTCCACTCGGCAGCGCTCCAGCATCTTTATGTTGTCGCGCTCCTGTTCCGGGTCCTCGTTTGAAACGGCAATGATGAGCTGATAGCCCGAATCCTTCAGCTCGGCCTGTGCGCATTGGATGAATTTCATGAAAAACGGAGTGACAATCTCCGGAATGATGATGCCTATGTTGCGGGTGCTCTGGCGGCGCAAGTCGACGGCAAGCTCATTGCGGCGGTAACCCATCCGCTTGGCGGTGGCAATGATGCGCTGCATAGTGCGCTCGCTCACATTGTGTGTGTCGCCCGACAGTGCTCGCGAAACTGTCGACTTTGATATTTCCAGTTCTTTGGCTATGTCTTTGATGGTTACGTATTTCATATAAAAGTGATGGGGTTAATGGTATTCCGTTTTATGCAAATATACGTCAACTGCAACAAAAGTTCCCGGATTTTTCGGCAAAAGTTTCGAAAACGGGCCACAATTTACAGCGGGAACGGTTGCGGAAATCGGGAACGGTTGCGGGAACGGTTGCGCAAAATTTTTCCTCCTCACATCGGAAAACGAAACTCCAAACTGCAGAAATTTGTCTGTGAAATGATGCATGGAAACACCTTGCACCAACGAATGAATATCATTAAACACCCCCATTACCGATGAACCCAACCAATGAAACAGGAAAAGTGTCGCTCACGAGCAAGATAGCTTATGGCATGGGCGATGTTGGCTGCAATTTCAGCTGGATGTTTGTCGGAAATTTCCTGATGATATTCTACACCGACGTGTTCGGCATCGGTATGGGCGCCGTGGCAACCTTGATGCTGGTGAGCCGCATATGGGACGCCATTAACGACCCAATCATCGGCACACTCTCCGACAAGACCCGCTCGCGCTGGGGACGCTTCCGCCCTTGGCTCCTTTTTGGCGCACCTGTCACAGCTCTGGTGCTGGTGCTCACATTCTGGGCTCATCCGCAATGGAGCCAGACGGCGAAAATCGTGTATATGGCCATAACTTACTGCATTCTGGTGCTGGGATACACATGCGTAAACCTTCCATACGGAACACTTTGCGGTGCCATGACACAGAACATCGACGAGCGCGCTGCCATCAACACCAGCCGCTCAGTGAGCGCGATGATTGCTATCGGAATCATCAACATAGTCACCGTTCCGCTGATTACATTCTTCGGCCAAGGCAACGCCAAAGTGGGATATCTGTCGGTAGCTATCCTATACGGCGCCATATTTGCCGCCTGCCACCTGTTCTGCTTCAGCAAGACAAAAGAAGTGATAGAACTGCCGGCACAGCAGAAGCTGCCCCTGAATGTACAACTGAAATCGGTGGCAAAGAACAAGCCTTATCTACTGGCCCTGCTCGGACAACTGCTGTTCGGATTCGTCCTCTACGGCCGTAATGCCGACATGCTTTACTACTTCACCTACGTTGAAGGCTCGGCCAACCTGTTCTCGTTCTATTCGATGGCCATCATAGTGCCTTCGATAATCGGGGCTGCATGCTTCCCGATGGTGTTCAAGGCTACTCACAACAAAGGATGGACAGCTTCGATTTTCGCAGCTTTCACCGGCATAACAATGTTTATGCTCTACTTCTTCAGCCCAAACGGCAATGCAGCGATGTTCTATCTGTTTGCAGCTCTGAGCCAATTCTTCTTCTCGGGATTCAACACTGCAATCTACGCTATCATCCCCGACTGCGTGGAATATGGCGAATGGAAAACAGGCGTGCGTAACGATGGCTTCCAGTATGCATTCATCTCGCTGGGCAACAAGATTGGCATGGCGCTGGGCACCTCGCTGCTGGCTCTGGCTCTTGGCACCGCCGGATATGTGAGCAATGCTGCCCAAAACCCCGAAGTGCTGTCGATTATGAAGCACTGCTTCTCAACCATTCCAGGCGTGTTATGGATTGTAACCGCCGTATGCCTGCTGTTCTACCGTCTCAACAAGAGTGAATATAACAATATCGTCGAACAATTGAAAGCACGAAAACTTTCGAGCAACAAATAATAATTATATGCGTCAAGCTGTATTGATTGAGCCTAAAAAGATTGAGTTTAGGGATGTTAAGGCACCGGTGGCTTCTGACCTGAAGCCACACGAGGTGCTGATAAACGTGAAGCGGATTGGCATCTGCGGAAGCGAAATCCATTCGTACCACGGCCAGCACCCTGCCACCTTCTACCCTGTGGTGCAAGGCCACGAATATTCGGGTGTGGTGGTTGCCTGCGGCAGCTCAGTCGAGGTGTGCAAGCCGGGCGACCATGTCACCGGACGTCCGCAACTGGTGTGCGGAACATGCAACCCTTGCAAACGAGGCCAATACAATGTGTGCGAACACCTGCGCGTACAGGCGTTCCAGGCCAACGGCGCTGCACAGGACTATTTCGTTATCGACGACGACCGTGTCGTGGTACTTCCATCCGACATGAGTCTCGACTTCGGTGCTATGATTGAGCCATCGGCTGTGGGTGCTCACGCATCGGCTCGCACCGATGTGCGTGGAAAGAATGTAGTGGTGAGCGGTGCCGGTGCCATCGGCAACCTGGTGGCGCAATTCTGCAAGGCCCGAGGTGCCAAGAAGGTGCTCATTACCGATATCAGCGACCTGCGCCTGGCAAAAGCCCGGGAATGTGGCATCGAGCACACCGCCAATATAACCCGAACATCGCTGCACGACGCTGCCCGCGAACTGTTTGGCGACGAAGGATATCAGGTGGGATTCGAGGTGGCCGGCGTTGAGTCGAGCATCCGCTCGCTCATGGAAACAATCGAGAAAGGAAGCGACATTGTGGTGGTGGCTGTATTTGCCCACGACCCTGCTCTGAGCATGTTCTACCTCGGAGAGCACGAGCTCCGTCTTATCGGAACCATGATGTACCGTCATGAGGACTATCTGACCGCCGTCAACTATATTTCGCGCGGAATCGTAAATCTGGAGCCGCTGATAAGCAACCGGTTCGGTTTCGAGCAATACGACGAGGCATACCGATTTATCGACGAAAATCGAGCCACTTCAATGAAAGTGATTATCGACCTGGATAAATAAACTCACTATACGACAAAAGGCCCTTGGTAGTTGATTGTATGGTTGTTACGGTTAATTTTTACAACTATTGGGGCTTGCGCCGTTGAGGCCTTTAGCCAAGGCGGCGCATTTTTTAATAAAACACGTTAAGATTGACATGATAAACCTAAGCGAGTATTCAAGCGGAATTCAGCATGTAGGAATCCCTACCAACGACATAGAGGCCACAGTGCGCTTCTACGAGGCACTTGGCTTCGTCAACGAGTATTCCACACGTAACGGCGATGAGCTGGTGGCTTTCCTGCGGATGGGTAATCTGGTAATCGAAACATACCAGAACCATAAGGCTGCCCTTTGCGACGGCGCAATCAACCATATTGCCATCGACGTTAAAAACATCGATGACCTCTATGCTGAAATACGTCGTGATGGGCTCAAGGTGTTCGACAACAGTATGTCGCAACTGCCGTTCTGGGAAAACGGCATCAAATACTTCATCATTGAAGGACCAAACGCCGAACGCCTTGAATTCTGTGAGCGTCTATAAGTTTCATAATTGGGTTTGATTGGGGAGTCGTCATCGTGAATTGATGCCGGCTCTCTTTTTGCTTTTTTCCCTTACATTTTTTGTTTACATTGTGTTTACACCATTGCTCATATTATGGCCATCAGAAAAATATTTTGGGAATCAGATAGTTTTATCGTAAATTTGTCCCAAATAGCCTCTTTTCGATACCGAGGCACTTAACGACATAATTACGAATGACGATGAACTGTCAATTAATCCACAAATACGCAATTGCAGCGCTCGCAGCGCTGATGCTTCCGATGATGGCTTGGGCCGAAATACCGGCCGGATACTACCAAGGACTCGACGGCAAAGCTGCCGGCGCTCTGAAAACCGCTGTGCAAAAGGCAATTACACCTCACACCCAGCTGTCGTATAACTCGCTCTGGAGCGAATGGAGATACACCGACGTGCGTCCGGCTCCCGATAACGACCAATGGTGGGACATGTACTCAAACAACGTGTATTATGTAGCCAACGGCAGCCGTGGCATGAACCGCGAGCACTCTTTCCCTAAAAGTTGGTGGGGAGGTGCCGAAAACTCTGCTTACACCGACATGAACCACCTTTACCCCAGCGACGCCGAAGCAAACAGTGCCAAGAACTACTACCCGCTGGGCGAAGTATCGCAATCCACTTTCGACAACGGTTGCAGCAAGGTGGGATATCCAAAAACCGGGCAGGGCGGCAACGCAGGCCTGGTGTTTGAACCCGACGACCAATATAAAGGCGACTTTGCCCGAACTTATTTCTATATGGTGACCATGTATCAGGACTACACCTGGAAATACACGTTCATGGTCAACCAGGACCTTTATCCAACTCTCAAACCTTGGGCAGTCGAGCTGCTGCTGCGATGGCACCGCGCCGATCCCGTGAGCGACAAGGAAATTAACCGAAACGAGGGCGTATATCTGCGTCAAGGCAACCGAAACCCATTTATCGACCATCCCGAACTGGTGGAATACATCTGGGGAAACCATGCCAATGAGACTTACTACGTGAGCGACACCCCGATTACCGGCGATGCTGTGCTCGTAACTCCGGTGCAAGGAACTTCGTTCGAATTCGGCGAGGTGGCAGTGGGCTCGTCGCAGACGGTTTACGTAACCATCAAGGGACAAAACATCGTGGGACCACTGTCGGTCCGCTCCTTCGGCACCAATGCCTCCTGCTTCAAAATCAGCACCAACTCGCTACAGGCATCGCAAGTTAACAGCGACGACGGTGTGCAGCTGCCTATCGTTTACACCCCTTCGAGCATCGGCGACCACAAAAGCCAGATAGTGATTTACGACGGCGGTCTCAGCGGCAGCTTCACTGCCGACCTACACGGCGTTGGTTGCGAAGTGCCAACCATGGTGGCTCCGGTGGCTACTGAAGCTTCCGACATCACCGACACTTCGTTTACTGCCAACTGGCTCGCACCCGAAGGTATCACCGTCGACTATTACACAGTCACCCTTACCACCTACAACCCCGGCGGCGATAACCGTACCGACGAATACACCACCGAATCGACCTACT
>JBJEKE010000187.1:0-3148 GCA_051878475.1 Muribaculaceae bacterium
GCTTATAAGCATCTTAATAGAGTGCATTATAATCTGGATAATACATTATTCTGAAAAAATAATATGGCTTCAATAAAAAGTCTTGCAAAAGACACAGCTGTATATGGACTCAGCAGCATCATGGGAAGGTTTCTCAACTGGTGTATGGTGCCGCTCTACACCATCATGTTTCCTGCCGAGGAATATGGAGTGGTTACTTATTTATATTCGTATGTTGCATTGGCGCTTATAATACTCACCTATGGCATGGAAACAGGGTTTTTCCGATTTGCCAACAATAACAGCGACAATCCCATGCGGGTGTACAGTACATCGCTTATTTCGCTGGCAACAACTTCTACTCTGTTCATGATGCTTCTTTGCATCTTTATAAGTCCGGCAAGCGAGGCAATGAACATGTCGGCTAATCCAGACTATGTGATAATGCTTGCCTTGACGGTGGCTATAGATGCCTTCACAGCCATGCCTTTTGCCAATCTGCGCTATCAAAACCGTGCCATGCGTTTTGCTGTGGTGCGATTGATTAATATAGGAGTGAACATTGGGCTTAACTTGTTTTTCATATTGTTGTGCCCTATCATATATAATAAGGTGCCTGAGGCTATCGACTGGTTCTACATTCCCGATTACGGTATAGGATACATATTTGTGGCTAATCTGATAAGTTCGGTGCTCACACTGTTAATGCTTATACCACAGCTGAGAGGTTTCAAATATGAATTTGATTATCAGCTTTTGCGGAGAATGATAAAATATTCGTTGCCATTGCTGGTGCTTGGAGTGGCAGGTATAATGAATCAGACAATAGATAAGATACTTCTTCCCGAGTTGGTTAGAGATTCAGCCGATGCCATGCGACAGGTGGGCATATATGGAGCCAACTACAAGATAGCCATAGTGATGGTAATGTTTATCCAGGCATTCCGATTTGCCTACGAGCCTTTTATATTCTCGCAGAACAAGCAAGCCAACGACAGCGACAAACTCAAGTCGTACGTCGATGCAATGAAATATTTCGTAATATTCTCGTTGCTGATATTCCTCACAGTTATGTTTTATTTGCCGGTGTTGAAATATTTCATAGCGCCTGCATATTTCGAAGGTTTGAAAGTAGTGCCTATAATAATGTTGGCAGAACTGTTTTTCGGAATATTCTTCAATTTGTCGTTGTGGTATAAACTCACAGATCAAACCCAGTGGGGAATGTATTTTTCGCTTCTTGGATTGGCAGTGACTGTTATAATAAATGTAGCTTTGGTGCCACGCATGGGATATATGGGATGTGCCATAGCGGCTTTCTGCTGCTATGGGGTTATGATGGTGGCTTCGTATGTGATTGGGCGAAAGCACTACCCTATTGACTACGATATGCGCAATGCAGCATTCTATTCTGTTATTTGCGGTGTATTATATATAATAGGTATATATATGCCGGTTGGTAATGAAATAGCGCTGTTGGCACTTAGAACGGTGCTTTTGGCGGTGTTTGTGGCATTGGTGTTGCGAAGAGAGAATATTCCGCTTCCAAAAAAAATTATTGGAAAATAAAAAATATAGTTATGAAGAGCATATTCAAGATGATGCTTTTTGCCTTTATGGCAATTACATCTATAGCAGGAGTAAATGCCCAGGAACAGAGTTTCTGGGGAGTTAGATTGGCACTTGATTGCACTGTGCCTGATTGGGAAGGTGTGAAGATGAAAAGCGGTGCAGGAGTGAATGTGGCTGCTGTGTACAATATGTATTTGCATAGCGATTTCATATATATTGAGCCTACAGCAGGATTTGCCTATAATACTTGGGCTTATAAGAATACTGATGACATTGAAATTGGTGACATGAAGTTTCGTGGAATAAATAATTCGTTCCATTATTTAGGACTGCGCACTGCTTGTCCGGTAGGATTGAGTTTTCATGTGATGGAACATGCCACATTGCAAGTGTTTGTAGGTCCGGAAATCAACTTCGGCTTCAGTAACAAATTTCATGTTTCGGCCGACAACGTAAACATATCGCAGTCGGCATATGGAAGCGGCGGAATACTTGAGCGCTTCAATTTGTCGTGCACCACAGGTGTGTCGCTTCGTTTCGACCAGCATTATCAGATAGGTTTCAGTGCATCGATACCGGTTACTGATATTGGTAAGCACGATGCCGACTACAATAACTTCCGCGTGGCTCTCACACTTGGCTACAATTTCTGAGTATCAGGCATAGCTGTGCATGCCACCTAAAAACATGTTTACACCAAAATATGTGATTGCTACGCTAATGATTGCGGCAACGAGATAGATGTGCAGAAACATAGGTTTTACAAACTGTGACAACGAAGCGGAATGTATTGGCATGGCATATATTATCATTGTAATAAGTGCCCACACCTCTTTAGGATCCCAAGCCCAGTATCTTCCCCAAGAAATGTTTGCCCATATTGCTCCAAGAAATATGCCTATCGACAGAAGCATTACTGCAGGATAAAGGAATATTCTGTTTATTATAGCCAATTGACTTATAATAGAACTATCATTAGCTGAATATATGCGTATGATTATAGCTGAAAGGCTTATAAACACAATAATGCACAGAATGGTATAGGCAATCATAATGCATAGCACATGCAAGCATAGCAGTGGCGACTGTAACACAGGCATAAGATTAGTGATATAAGGATTGTTGCCCGATATTCCGGCCACAAACATGCATAATGCAATTATAATGAGAGCAATAGCAGATACGAGCAATGAAAATCGGTTGCGATAGAAGCACAATGCAATAATAGATGCAATCCATGCCATCAGCAGCATGGTTTCGTAACCGTTTGTCATTGGAAGATGCCTGCTTACTATCCATATTAGTGCCAGATTGATTGAAATGTAGGCTGTGGACAGTAAGCAACATATGGTGGATAAGGCTGTTAGTGAAGTTTTCCTTGAAATTATTTGATTGCGGATAAAAGTAATAAGCAGCAGTATTCCTATTATTAAAAATACTGAAGCGGCAGTGTGTGTGAATGAATATATTGATAAATAAAAACGTTCGGCATTTAGCCTCCATTGTTCTGGGGCATAGTTACCACATTCCTTTAATTGATACTTTTTGAATTTAGAAATAACAGAGTTTGCTTGATTGTATTTATGAGTAATAATCA
>JBJEKE010000188.1:0-13130 GCA_051878475.1 Muribaculaceae bacterium
GAAGTTCGGATATAACCGCACTGCGCACACCGGCACCGACGAAACAGTATACGATATAACCAACGTTCCGGTAGCACGCGAATCGGTGGTCGATTCGTGCCTGCTCATCCTTCACGACTGGGCCGACGCCCTCACCCTTGCCGATGAGGAAATAAACAAGGAGCGAGGCGTTATCCACGAGGAATGGCGCATGGGCTACGGTGCAATATCGCGCATTCTGCGCCGTCACGCTTCGGAACTCTATCCTAACACTCCTTACGCCACCCACGACGTAATAGGCAGCATGGACGTGATCGACAACTTCGCTCCGCAGGTGCTCCGCGACTACTACGAAAAGTGGTATCGTCCCGACTTGCAAGGCATCATCGTGGTTGGCGACATCGACGTTGAGCTTGTGGAGAAGAAAATCGTCAACCTGTTCGCTCCCATCAAGATGCCGCAGAACCCTGCTGAATTCACCTACACCCAAGTGGCCGACAATGCCGAACCTATCGTAATCAGCGACAAGGATGCCGAAATGCCGGCCAACATCCTGTTCATTGCACAGAAATACGACTTCCTTCCACGCGAAATGCGCAACACCGACGCCGGGCTGATGATGGAATATATGAATGCCATTGTGCAATCGGTTATGAACGAACGCTTCACCGACATAACCCTGAAGCCTAACGCTCCTTTTGCCGGATGCAACCTCGGCATGGACGCTTATCTGTATGCCAGCACCAAGGGCGCCGCTCTAATCCAGGCTTACGTTAACGACAAAGGCGCCGAAGCTGCCCTCAATGCCGTGCTCACCGAAATCAAGCGCGCCAAGGACTTTGGCTTCACCCAATCGGAGTTTGAACGCGCCCGCGACGAATATCTGAGCCTCCTCGAAAAAGCTTACAACAACCGCACTTCCGACAAAAACGACGTGTATGCCCAGCGCTACATACGCAACTTCATACAAGCCTCTCCCGTGGCTCCTATAGAATATGAATACGACAAAATGAAAGCTGTGATTCCGATGCTGCCGCTCGAAGCCGTTAACCAATACGTCAGCGAGGTGCTCTCGGCCGACCCGCAGGACCCTAAAGGCCCAATTGGCAAGAATCTGGTGGTGATGGCAATGACTCCCGAAAAGGATGGCACCGTGGTGCCCACTGTCGACCAGCTCAACGCCGTGATAGCTGCCGTTAACGCAGCCACCATCGAGGCTCCAAAGGACGATGCCGTTAAGGAACCGCTTATGAGCGAACTCCCCAAGCCTGGCAAAATAGTGAAGACCGAAACCAACGATGCTCTCGGATTCACGACTCTCACCCTCTCAAACGGTGTGAAAGTGGCTTTGAAACCCACCGATTTCAAGGAAAACGAAATAGTGCTGAAAGCTGTCAGCAACGGTGGCGCTTCGCTATATCCGGCTTCCGATTATGCCAACGCCATCCTTGCAACCGATATGATTGGCTCTACCGGTCTGGGCAAGTTCTCTACCACTCAGCTGTCGAAAGTGCTCGCCGGCAAGCAGGCCTCAATTTCAATGAGCATTACCGGTTACGACGAAACAGTAAACGGCAAATCCACATCGAAGGACCTCGAGACAATGATGCAGCTCCTTTACCTCAACTTCACTCAGCCTCGTGAAAACGAAGAAGAATGGAACAACATCAAAAGCCTCTACTCATCGCAGCTCGAAAACTACGGACGCAACCCGCAAGTGGCTTTCAGCGACTCGCTTAACCGCAACATGTACTCGTTCCACCCGAAGGCAATGATTGAAAGCAAGGAGATGATTGACCAAACCAGCTTCAAGCGTATGCTCGAAATCTACAAGGAACGATTCGGCAATGCCGCCGACTTCAACTTCGTAATCGTTGGAAGCTTCGACATGGAGCAGATGAAGCAATACGTGGCTCAATACATCGGTTCACTCCCCTCCAACAAGAATGCCAAGAAGGAAGTAGCAGTTAACGACGGCAAGCAGATTGCCAAGGGCAAGGTGGAGAAGCGCATTGTCATCCCAAGCGAAAGCAAGCAGGCTATGCTGGCTCTCATCTGGACTGCCAACATTAAATACAACCTCGAGAACCGTCTGATGACAAGTGTTGCCGGCCAGCTGATGGCAAACGAACTGCTTAACAGTGTTCGCGAGGACGAAGGCGCAGCCTACAGCCCTTATGCCAGCGGTTCAATGCGCCACAACTATGCCGACGTGGCCCTCATTCAAACCGTGTTCGGCCTTAACCCCGACAAAAACGAGAAGAGCATTGCACTTTCAATCAACAGTCTTGAGAAACTCGCCAAGAACATCCCGGCCGAAGAACTCAACAAAATCAAGGAATTCATGCTCAAGAAAGCCGACGAAGATGCTCGCGAAAACAGCTATTGGGCCAGTACAATTGCCGAATATGCTGCCGAAGGCATCGACCTCCACACATCTTTCAAACAGGCCGTATCGAGCCTCACCACCGAGCAGATGCAGCAATTCATAGCTCAGCTCATCGGTCAAGGCAACCGATTCCAGTTCCTGATGATGCCGGAATAAAACGCAGTCATCCCGATTAAGGCTGAGGCTCATCGCTGCTAAAGGCGATGGGCCTCAGTTAATTTTTTACGATTCCCAAGGTTTCATATTGCCACATTTTCATTATCTTTATGCTCGAAACAAATCGTAATACCAAATGAATATGAAATCATTGCTTATAATCCCCGTTGCGCTTTGCATAGCTGTACTGTCGGGCAACTTTGCCGCCAATGCCCAGGAAAAGAACTCCAACAAGGTGTTTCACGGAAAGGCTGCCGCCTACTACGAGAACCAAGCCACACGCATGTATCAACTTGCCGACGAGGCTCTCGACCGATTCGCTCCCGAAATCGGCGCACCAATTGAACGACGCCTGGCTCTTGGCAACCTCGATATGCTGTTGCACGACACCAGTCTCGACTACAGCGACGCCATGAGGAACTTCATCAGCACCCGACTCACCAAACTCATTGCCGAACTCGACACAAAGGCTCCCAAAAAAGGGGAAATCCTGAAAGTATACAACGATGCGTTCATTGCACGCACCCCCAAAGCCACAATAGCATTCGACTTGTCGCGATGCTTTTGCCTTGAGCAACACGTTATACCCGACTCTATCATCGATGCCATCGTGGCTCACTGCGACATTCTGTTCATAACCCACAATCATCGCGACCATGCCGATGCCTATGTGGCCGAGCAGTTCCTTAAGGCCGGGAAAAAGGTGATTGCCCCCACCAACTGGCAGCCCGACGACCAGCGCATATCTCATCTGCGCCCCGAAGGCAAGCACTTCCAGACTATCGCCCTGCCCGGCGGACGCTCAATCGATGTTATCACATATCCTGGCAACCAAAGCGACCTGATGAACAACATATACATAGTGACCACCCAGGACGGAAAGACATTTGCCCACGTGGGCGACCAGTATAACCGTGAGGACCTGAAATGGATTGCCAACATACGCAACGAGGTTCCACGCCCCGACGTGCTCACTGTGAATTGCTGGACTTATAACCTCGACGACTTGTGCGCCGGCATCAATGCACGCCTGGTGGTTACAGGCCACGAGGACGAGATGAGCCACACCGTCGACCATCGTGAGGCGTTCTGGCTAACTTTCGAGAAATTCGCAAACCTCGCCTACCCATACCTCGTAATGGGATGGGGCGAATGGTACCGGCTGAAATAGTTCTGCCAACAACGCCACCTGACATAGCGGCTCTTCTCCAGAATTGTTTAGGAAATTAATATCTGCCTATTTTTAAAGCGTTTTTCGGGATTTCACGCTCAAGAATTTTGAGGGGAGGATTTCAGAGGAATGATTTAAAGAGGGCAATGTAGCGTTGCGCTATGGCATCGGCCGAGAATCGCTCGGCTATGCTCTGGTGGAGCATTTCGCGGCTGAGCGGCAGTTGTGATGCCCACACTATCCCGTCGGCCACCGACTCCGGGTTAAGATACTGCGCAATGTATCCGGTGCGCATGTGCTCCACCACATCTGCCTGTCCGCTGTTGCCGAATGTCACAGGGACACAGCCTGCAGCGGCGCCTTCGATAAGCGTGCCGCCAAGAGTCTCGTAGAGCGATGTCGACACCACGATATCGGCAGCCTGATATATTCGGGCAATGTTTTCCTCGCCATTGATTGGGCCAAGATATGAATGCGACACTGCAATGCGGTCGATTAGCGAACGGTCCTTAATGTTGCCGTAGAGTACCATATGTACACGTTCAGCTTCAGGGCGCTTTGCCAGCGCCTCGGTGGCCTTGATTAGGATATCGAACCCCTTGATAGGGTCGTCGAGACGAGCTGCACCCATCACCGCCACAATCTTGTCGGCCGGGAATGCAGGATGTCCGTTACGGCGCTTACACGAGAACCGTTCGATGGGGAATGCATTAGGCACCACATGCACATATCGGTTCTGCAACAGTGCACTTTCGCTGCAACGCGATGCCAGCCAATGGCTTACGGCCACGAAATGGATGTTGCGGTATTTTGAGTAAAGGGTGTGCTTGATATCGAAAATCTCGTGCGACAAGTCGTGATTGCTGCCCGACTGCAGCTGTGGACAGAATCCGCAACTGTTTCGATAGGCTTGGCATTCCATTGCATGGTGGCAAATACCGGTGAGCTGCCACATGTCGTGCATAATCCACACCACAGGCTTGCCTGTACGGCAAAGCTTATCGATGCAATCGAGCGACAGAGCCCCTTGGTTAATCCAGTTGATGTAAATCACATCGGCATCCACCACATCTGGGTGATTTGAGAGGTCGAATCCTACTCGGGCGGTCGACACCTTGAACAGATTCTTGCGCGAAAAGCCGTTTCGGGCAAAAATCTCGGCACGCTCAGCCAAAAAGAGGAATCGGCCCTTCAAATTGTTGCCATACTCCTCGATTTCATCGCCATGAGGCTGCGAAGCGCGCATGACGAGCATCTTGGCATCGACGCCGGCACGGCACAAGGCATACAGCAGTCGGCGTGCCACCACAGCAGCACCGCCAACGCTATCGCTCTTGTTGATTATCACCACCTTCATAGCAGCCGATGCTTATATGGATATCAGTTGCAACCGCCGCAACCACCGCAGCCGCCATCGTTGCTCCCGCAACCGCTGCAACCACCGCATCCACGCTTCGGATGCAATTCCTGCTCGGTGGCAGGGCGCACTGTCTTCACTTTTCCGGTAAACTTGATGGTCTGTCCGGCCAGTGGATGGTTAAAATCCATCTTTACCTTCTTTGGGCCCACTTCAAGCACTTCGCCGGCCACACGATGGCCATCGGCTGTGAGCATCTCGATAGTATTTCCGACCTTTACGCGCTCGTCGTCGAATTCACCGTCGACCTCAAACAGTTCACGGCGGAATTCCATAATCATTTCCTCCATCACCGGGCCAAACGCCTGCTCGGGAGTGAGGGTGAAATCGAAAGCATCGTCGGCCGAAAGGCCCATAATGCCATTCTTGAAACCCTCGAGCATACCGGGGTCCATACCGAACACAAACCGGTCGGGTTGCTCAGTTGTGAAGCTGTACATGAGTTCGTTGCGGCCATCGCCAACTTCGAAAAGGTCGTAGATGAGTTCTACGTACTTGCCTTCGCTAATTTTATCCATATCGTAATGTAAATCAGTTTATTAACGTTTAGTTGCAAAATAGATGGTGCATACGCCGAAAGTGAGTGGAGTGAATGAGCAGTCATCGAATCCGGCACCGCGCATCAGCTCAAGCATATCGTTGCCCTGCGCCACAGCGGCAATGCTTTCGGGCAAATAGGTGTAGGCACGCGGATCGTTGGATATACCGCGCCCCACAAACGGAATGATGCGGCGGGTATAGAAATTGTAAAGCGGTCGCACCAGCCAGTTAGTGGGAGTGGATAGTTCTATCACACACAGGCGTCCTCCCGGAGCAAGCACGCGGTGCATCTCGGCATATCCGCGGTCGAGGTGCTCGAAGTTACGCACACCATAGGCCACAGTGATGGCATCAAACGAATTGTCGGCAAACCTCAGGTTGAGGCAGTCGCCACGTTCGAAAGTCACCTCGTCAGCCACACCGGCCTTAAGCGCTTTCTGCCGGGCAATGGCAATCATTCCCTGCGACAGGTCGACCCCGATTATGCTTTGCAGCTTCAGTTTTCGGTGGAGCAGCAGCGCCAGGTCGCCGGTGCCGGTGGCAATGTCGAGAATGCGCTTTGGAGAGCTCTTGGCAAGCATTCTCACAGCCTTTGCCCGCCACATCTTATCGATGCCGAAGGTCATGGCACGGTTCATGAAGTCGTAGGCAGGAGCAATCGAGTCGAACATTTGCTCCACCTGCGTCGTCTTGCTGTCGGTGTCGTTGTACGGGTTAATTTTCTCAGCACCACATTCCATTGCTTGCGATTTTTCGACAAAATTACACAGAAACGCATGCATGACAAAATCTGCGGCCGTTTTTCTCGCCGCAACCGTCCCGGAAAATGTGAAAGCGAGGGATTTCGGACAGCGATATTTTGCCGATTGGCGGTATTGGTGTAACTTTGCGGCATGATTAGCGAGTTTATATCCCGATTTGCCGACCTGGTGTGCGGCTATCCCTTGTTTATATTACTTATCGGAGGCGGAGCATTCCTGTTCTGCTACTCCCGTGCCATATCGTTGCGTCATTTCCACGATGGCATCATGGCGCTGGTTAAGCGAAGTGGCAACGACGGCAAAGGGCAGATAAGTCCTTTTCAGGCACTGATGAGCGAGATATCGTCGACCGTTGGCATGGGCAATATCGCCGGAGTGGCAGTGGCGCTGACCATGGGCGGTGCCGGCGCCATCTTCTGGATGTGGGTGAGTGCCGTAGTGGGTATGGCCACAAAGTTTTTCGAGGGTACACTCGCTGTGATGTACAAAGGCAAGGACAACCGGGGCGAGGTGCAGGGCGGGCCAATGTATGTGATGATGGCTACGCTTGGGCGCTATGGCCGTCCGATGGCACTGTTCTTTGCTTGCTTTGCACTCATCGGCACGCTCTGCTTTATGCAGGCCAACCAGCTGGTGGAGGCGTTTACCACCGTGGTAACCGACCCGTTGGGCATTGAGAACACCCTCACGCTGCGGTTCGTCATGGGAGCGGTGATATGCGCGCTGGTGGGCTTCGTGATTCTCGGCGGCATTGAGCGCATATCGAAGATAGCATCGAAAATAGTGCCTATGATGGTATCGCTCTACTTCATTCTGGTGCTCATTATTTGTATACTGCATTTTGCCGACCTTCCGGCAGCCTTTGCATCGATATTCCGGCAGGCATTCAGCCTTGAAGCCGGTGTGGGCGGTCTTGTGGGCACCGCCGTCATAGGCGCACGCCGCGCTGCCTACATCAACGAGGCCGGTGTGGGCACAGCATCGCTTATGCACGGAGCATCGCGCAACCCCTACCCCGTGAAGGAAGGATTGGTGGCAATGCTCGGTCCCGCCATCGATTCGGGGCTGGTGTGCACCCTCACTGCATTGCCCATCTTGCTTTCGGGCGATTATCTGCACTCTGAGGGAATCAAGGGCGTGCACATAGCACTCAGCTCGTTCGGCAAGTTGCTGCCCGGCTGCGGCGAGGTGCTTCTGCTGGTGATTGTGATGTTCTTTGCATTCTCCACCATGTTCTCGTATTCGTACTACGGACTTAAGTGCACCAACTTTCTGTTTGGCGCGCAGAACACCCGCTACTACAACTACTTTTATCTGGCCATGATAATCGTGGCAGCGATGGTGCCGCTGAGCACCGCTGTGAGCGTGATGGACATCTCGTTTGCCTTCATGGCATTGCCCAACATGATAATGCTTATGGTGCTGGCTCCACGGGTGAAACGTGCCGCCAACGAATATTTCGCCAACCGGAAACCGACGGCCAACAAGGAGTAACCACACTTGATATCGCAATTTTTTCATTACCTTTGTAAAGTTATCGGCTCTGGCAGCCACAAACAATAACGCAGCAATATGGGAGACTCGAATTTCATTGACTATGTGAAGATTATGTGCCGCTCGGGCAAGGGCGGCGCCGGTTCACGCCATTTTTATCGCGCAAAATACATACCCAAGGGAGGTCCCGACGGCGGCGACGGCGGCCGTGGCGGACACATCATCCTGCGCGCCAACCGCAATCTGTGGACACTTCTGCACCTGAAATATATGCGCCACGTGTTTGCCGGCAACGGTGCACCGGGCACCGGCGGACGCAGTTTCGGCAAGGACGGCGAGGACCGCACCATAGAGGTGCCGGTGGGAACTGCCGTGTTCGATGCCGAAACAGGCAAGTTTCTGTGCGAGGTAACCGAGCATGGCCAGGAAATCAAGCTGCTGAAAGGCGGCCGCGGAGGCCTGGGCAACTGGCACTTCAAGTCGGCCACCAACCAGACACCACGCTATGCCCAGCCCGGCGAACCGGCTATCGAGAAGACCGTGATTCTGGAGCTTAAGCTGCTTGCCGACGTGGGTCTGGTGGGATTCCCCAATGCCGGAAAATCGACATTACTGTCGTCGATATCGGCTGCGCGCCCCAAAATTGCCGACTATCCGTTCACCACACTCGAGCCGAACCTCGGTATCGTCGACTACCGCAACGGGCTGTCGTTCGTCATGGCCGATATTCCCGGAATCATTGAAGGAGCCAGCGAAGGAAAAGGTCTCGGACTGCGATTCCTGCGCCACATCGAGCGCAATGCTGTGCTGCTGTTCATGATTCCAGCCGATACCGACGACATTCGCCGCGAATATGCCATTCTGCTCAACGAGCTCAACACCTTCAACCCCGATCTGGCCGACAAGCCTCGGGTGCTCGCCATCACCAAATGCGACATGCTCGACGACGAGCTTATCGAGGAGATGCGCCAGCACCTACCCGACGACCTTCCCACCGTATTTATCTCGTCGGTGGCCGGAACAGGTCTCACCGAGCTGAAAGACCTGCTGTGGCGCACGATCAACGACGAGAACAACCGTATCCCGGCCACCCTCACCCATCGCGACCTCGACATACGTCACCGCGAAGCCGACGAGGACAACTTCATATTTGAAAACGAGCCCACCGACGACGATGAAGGCATAATGCTCGACGAGGATGAAGAGTGGGACGACGAATATTGGGAAGAGGACCATCGTGATGACGATTAACCGGCCACAACTCCCACTTCACCCTTCATGGCTCGCTACCGCCGAACTTGGGCGCAACCCTGATGCCGCCGACAACTACGACGGAGCATCGGTGTGCCTCTACACCGGCGACACGACAGCCCACACCACAACGAATATGTCGGCTCTGATGGACGAAACCCGATTCGACACCATTGTGCAGCCGCGTCAGCGCCACACCAACCATGTGGCCGTCGTCGACGCCGTCAACTGTCATGATGAGTTCGACGGAATCGATGCAGTGGTGACATCAACGCCCGAAATACTTATCGGCATCAACACCGCCGACTGTGTGCCAATACTGCTGTGCGACGTGAGCCGACGCATAATAGGCGCTGTGCATGCCGGATGGCGCGGCACAGCAGCCCGCATTGTCGACACCGCCATCGATGCAATGCTCAGCCTCGGCGCCCATCGCTCCGACATAGTGGCATATATAGGAGCTGCCATATGCGGACACTGCTACGAAGTGGGGAGCGAGGTGGTCGAAGCCATAGCCAACGCATCAGTGCCAACATCACAATTCCTTGTAACCGATTCCGGATGGAGCAAACCCCACGTCGACCTCAAAGCCGCCAATCGTGCCATACTGGAGCAAAACGGCATCGAACCGGCAAGGATAGCCATATCGCCGGTGTGCACCCTCACCTCTGCGTCATGCTATTCGGCACGTCGCCAAGGCATCGACTCAGGACGCAACTTCACCGCTATCGGTATGCAAAAATAATACCTGAAAACACCCGATTAACAGCGAAAACCGCCACAACCACACCCCTTCCACCGGCAAACAGTCGGTGTTACCGATTCTTTACACTTGCGAAACATTGCTGTTACACGACGGTCATAATTTTGCCGGCGTAAAACAGCAACATATGGAACTGAGGCAAACCTCTGTTTCCGAAAGCATCAATTTAATCTACAATATGTCAATAGTGAGAAGAATCGTGCTGTGCTTGGCATTAATCAACTGCATGGCAATGAGCGGACAGCAACTGAAAGGCGTCGTGACTGATGCCGCCACAGGAGAAGCAATTGTGGGCGCCGTAGCTACTCTGAGAGCAGACACCGAAAAGACCACCGTGAGCGACATCGACGGCTCATTTGAATTTGAAGGTCTTGACTCCCGTAAAAAATACGAATTACAAATCCAATATCTCGGCTACAAGGTATTTACCCTACCCAATGTAACATCGAGCGCCGAAACAGTGCAGGTGAAGCTTGAGCCCGACAAACAAGCTCTGCAAGAAGTTACCGTAACAGCTGCCGAAAAACGCAACACGCAAGTGTCGATGATAAAAGCCGCAAAAAACAGTGCTGTAATAGTAAACAATGTATCGGCGCAAACCATCAGCACCACCCAGGACAGCAATGCAGGCGAGGTGATTCGACGAGTGCCCGGAGTGAGTGTTATCGACGAGAAATTCGTTATGGTGCGTGGTCTTTCGCAACGATACAACAACGTATGGGTAAACGGCGGAGCAGTGCCAAGTTCTGAGGCCGATTCCCGTGCATTCTCGTTCGACATCATCCCCAGCAGCCAGATTGAGAACATCACAATAGTGAAAACAGTATCGGCAGAATATCCTGCCGACTATTCCGGCGGTTTCGTGATTGTCGGCACCAAGGACATTCCTACTAAGGACGAATTCAGCATTGGAATTGGCGGAAACATCAACGATGCCACCAGCTTTAAGCAATTCAGCTACAGCAGCGGCTCTGGAACCGACTTCCTGGGCTTCGACTCGGGCAAGCGCAGCCTCACGGGCGGCATGAACGCATCGCTTAAGCCAATGCTCGACGCCTCGGGAAACCTTGCCGCTAACCATGCCATCGACCTTAAAGGCAACGGATTCAACAACGACTGGCTGGTGAAGAGCCAAAAGCCGGTGAGCGACCTAAAACTGGTGGCAAGCCTGGGCAAACTGTGGAAAATCAACGGCAACAGTCTGGGATTGCTCTCAACTGTAAACTATGCCAACGAATACCGTACCTACAGCAACATGCAGAACAATCTGTTTGGCATATACGATGCCGTGAACGACAAATCGAACTATCTGCGCCATTCGCTCGACAACCAATATAACAACAACGTGCGGTTGGGCGCCATGCTCAACATGACTCTGCTGAGCGCCAACGGCAACCACAAGATTCAACTGAAAAACATCTTCAACCAACTGGGCAACAACCGCTACACATGGCGCGAAGGTGTAAGCGCACAGTCGAACAACGAGCGCAGCGCCGAATACTACTACCGCAGCCGCACCACCTACATAACCCAGCTGAGTGGCAAGCACACCCTCAGCCACGACGAACTCAATTGGAATGCCGGTTATGCCTATGCCAATCGCCATATGCCCGACCGTCGGCGCTGGCTTATGGACGACGCCCTCGAAACCGGAGTGTATGCACTGAGCACCGGCAACGATGTGTCGCGTGAGTGGACTCGTCTCGACGAGCATATCGCATTTGCCAGCATTAACAACCAACGTCTTTTCGACATCGGCAGCTCACGTCTCGAAATCAAAGCCGGAGCCTACGGTGAATACCGCAACCGTAAATACTTGACCCGCAACTTCATTTACAATTGGAACGTCGGCGGCAACAACCTACCGGCCGATTTCCGTTACGGCGACATCACCACCCTGCTGAGCAACGAGCAGAACATGGGCGCCGACAAACTGTATATGCTGGAGGAAATGCAGATGCGAAACAATTACCGCGGACACAACGTTCTCGGTGCTGGATATATCAACGGCTTGCTCTCATTCGGGAATTTTGACTTACTGGCAGGAGTGCGTTACGAATACAACGATATGGCACTGATTTCAAACACACGCGACTACGAGGTGAGCGAGAGCACCACCCACTATCGCAATCACGATGTGTTTCCGTCGGTAAATGCCACCTACCGATTCAACACCAAGCAGCAGTTACGGCTCTCTTATGGCCGAAGTGTCAACCGACCGGAGTTCCGCGAGGTATCGCCATCGGTATACTACGACTTCGACCTGGCAAGCAACGTGCAGGGCAACACCGAACTGAAAAACTGCTATGTGAACAACATCGACCTCCGTTACGAATTCTATCCCAGCAATGGCGAGACAGTTTCAATTGCACTCTTCGGCAAGTTCTTCGACAAACCTATCGAGTGGACCTACACCGTGGCAGGTGGCACCGACCTGATTTATTCATATAAAAACGCCCGCAGAGCCACCAGCTACGGTGTGGAAATCGACCTGAGCAAGAATCTTGGCTTCATCGGCCTCGACAACTTCGACCTCTCGCTCAACGGTGCCCTGATAAAGAGCGACGTGAAGTTTGAAGAGGGAGCAAAAGAGGAAGACCGCCCGATGCAAGGACAGTCGCCATATCTGGTGAACGCAGGACTTTTCTACCACAACTCACCACTGCAGCTCAAGGTTGCCGTGCTCTACAACATCATTGGCAAACGAATAATCGGCGTAGGGCGCAGCGAAGGCACCACCGGCAGCGACGACAACGCCCGTGTGCCACACAGTTACGAAATGCCTCGCAATCTCATCGACCTGTCGGTGTCGAAACAATTCGGCAAGCACCTTGAACTTAAACTCAACGTGCGCGACCTGCTGGCACAAAAGGTGATGTACAAGCAGTTTGCCAAGGTAACATATGCCGACGGCTCGAAACGCGAGGTTGAACAAGTGTCGCGCAGCTACAGTCCAGGCCGAAACATAGGATTGCAAATAGTGTATTCTTTCTAAAAAACCATACAAAATTGATGTTTCACAAATCAAAATCAAAGAAGACAATGATTGACAGAAAATTTATCTACCGATGCTTATGCGTATCATTATTGGCAGCTGCAATGTGCAGTTGCAGTGACAACGAAGGCGACGAACCTACTCCAAGCGAAAAATATGAGTGGACAACCGACGGAGGACTGAAGGCCTGCAACCACATCCTGTTCGACGAAGA
>JBJEKE010000189.1:0-3140 GCA_051878475.1 Muribaculaceae bacterium
CTGCTTATGATTTGGTCGAACTTCGGTCAAGAGGGATATGCTGTGGGTATTGCCGAATCAACCACCGGCAAGATTCTCGGACCTTGGAAACAGCAGGAAAAGCTTCTCTTCAAGGATAATGGCGGCCACGGCATGATATTCCGCGGCTTCGACGGCAAACTCTATCTGGTGGTTCACGCTCCCAATAGTCCTGGAGGCAAAGAGCGCGCCGTAATCCGTGAACTCACCGACACAGGCGACACTCTGGTATTGAAATAATCCTTTCCCGGAATATAAATGCAGCCGCCGGCTCCGTTAAGAGTAGGCGGCTGCCATATTCAGGTTTCAATTGTCGAACAGTTCTATGCCCAGACTGAGCATCTTCCGCTGTAAAGAAGCCACATCAAGCTGCCGGGGCGTGCAACCTGAAGCAGCGGAAAGTGCAGCGGCAATGCCCACAGCCTCACCCATTGCCATGCAAATTGACATCACACGGTAAGAGGCATGGGCCCGATGGGTACCAGAGATGCATCGGCCAGCCACAAGCAGTCCTTCTATTCCTCGCGGAAGGAAGCATCGGTAAGGCAAATCATATGGTCGGCAATACTGTATCTTTGATTCAGCCTGTCCGGCACCTGTAGGATTGTGGATGTCGACAATAAATTCGGCATTGTGCACCACAACATCGGCAAAGCGGCATCCCTCGGCAAGTTCCTCAGCGGTAATCACATAATCGCCCATCACACGACGGCTTTCGCGCACGCCGGTTGTGGTGCCGCTTGAAATGCAACGGCAATTCTCATAACCCGGTAGATAATGGTGGAAGAAGTCCATAAGTATACGAATCTGCCGGCGAAGTTCAAGGTCGGCCTTAAACACACTTTTAACGTTGGTGATATCCACCCCATTGGCTTGAGTGGTATTCACCTGACGTTGTCCGGGAATGGTGGTGGGATGCAAACGCACAGCAGCAATGTTGGCTGGTATCTTTCCTTCTTCAGCACACTTGCTGCAATAGTCGAGAAAGCGCATTCCATTAAGTTCCACATTATCGACATCGCCGATGCATATAACAGCACGGCTTTCGTCGACACCATCGATAGTGAATTCAAGGGTTACAGGCTGCATCAATCCATCATCGCGCCCCTTCTCTATATCGGCGCCGGCAAGATACGACACCACGGCATCGCCCGTAGCATCAACCACCACCGTGCCGCGCAACTCGATTGGGCCTTCGTTGGTGGCTATCACCACACCCGTAATTCGGTTGCCGTCCTTAATCACCTTGGCCACCTGGCTTTGCAGATACACGTCGATATTGTCGCAGTCGATGAATTCGGCCAACACAAGCTTTGCATTTTCAAAATCGTGAGCTTTGGCGGTTATGCCTATCATATCGTTGTCGGGGACACCAAGCAACTTCACTATTTCGTCGCGCATTGTGCCTTTGCCCACCATACCCAGAATGGGACCAACATATCCGGCAGTAAGATTTCCTCCTACCACTCCATAACGTTCCACTATCGCCACCCTGACACCTTGGCGTGCAGCAGCAACTGCGCTGCATATTCCAGCCGGGCCGGCTCCAGCCACTATCACATCGTAGGTTCCTGCCAATTTGGCGGTACCTGAAAAATTATGGTTTGTCATTGTCAATTGTCAAGATTAGCACCGAAAGCGAGCAATGTAGCCCGCAGTTCGGCTATGTCGACATCTTTTACATCCACTTCATGCTTTACACTAAGAGCAGCAGCAGCCCCGGCAGCCTGTCCTATGCCCATGCACGAGGCCTGCACACGCAGCGAGGCAAATGCCACTGCATCGGCCGAAAGTGCCCGGCCGGCGACCAGATAGTTGGGAAACATCGGTGTGTAGAGGCTTCGGTAAGGGACGAAACCGGCATCTTTCATAAACTCACATCGCTGTTGCGTCGATGCTGCCGAGTGGATATCCACCGGATGACATCCGCGCGCCACAGTGTCGGGGAATTTCTCGCATCCCAGATATTCGGCAGCAGTAAGGATATGCTCGCCCTGCAGATGGCGCGTTTCGCGCACACCGGTTTGTGGCGCTGTAGCCAGTAGAAAACTGTTGGCAAATGCCGGAATATGCTTACGCATAAGGTCGGCGAACAGTGCTGCGTGTTCGTGCAGCACGCATTCTGCTTCGGTGGCAGCATCGGTGTCGGTCATGTCGACATTAAGACGCGTAAGGTTCACCAGTACTATCCCCTTTGCAAGAATTCCGCAATACCACGGACCGCCAAACACCGGTATATGCATAGTTTCACGCATTTCAGTGAGAGCTTTGCGCATATCCAAGTCAACGTAGTTCACACCTTGGCGGGCATGGCGTATCATCGGGAGGCTGTCGGTATCTACACCACCAAGCATAAATATGAGCGATGCCGGCTGTAGTTCGCTATTTTTCTGCTGCATAGGCACTCCGGCAAGGGCGCCAAGGTCGGCATCACCGGTGGCATCGACAAAGCTTCGGCCCGAAATGGCACGGGTGCCGCTCTTTCCGTCAATAACTACGTGCGTAATCCGGTTATCGGTATCCTTGAGGCATCCGGTTATGTAGGAATGCAGATAAAGTTTCACACCGGCTTCAAGCAGCATTCGCTGGGCTATGAGTTTGTATTTTTCGGGAGCAAAGGTGATGTTGCCAAGTGGCCGTTCCTCACGTGCACCGCCTATCTCGGCCATTCGACCTACAAATTCCCATGGAAGGCCGTCGATTATCCGTCGGCCATTGTAATTATACACACTTATCGGAGCCACCAGCCCGGCTGTTGCCATTCCTCCCAAAAAGCCATAACGTTCCACTATGGCTGTCGTGGCGCCTACACGGGCTGCAGCAATTGCCGCCATTACACCCGATGGCCCGCCTCCACACACCACCACATCGTAATCGCCCACTACGGGCACATTTCTGGTTAGTGAAATAGTAGATTCCATAATTATCATGTAATGTTATTTGTCATGTCTGTTAAAGGCTCGACGAACGATGATTGCCAGCAATGAAACGCCAAGGAAAATGGCGCCACACACCAACAGAAGAGTGTGCTTACCTTCGTTGAACACCGATAGGAGCAACAGCACGCATCCTATCGCCACATACGAGCCCGACAATATGTTGAATGAAAAATTTGAATACAC
>JBJEKE010000190.1:0-13107 GCA_051878475.1 Muribaculaceae bacterium
CAGCCTTAGCGTCGAAGATAGAAGTGCGAGTGTCGCCGAGGAAGTCAGAAGAAACAACAGCGTCTTCAGTGTAACCGAGAACACCCTTGAGTTCGCCTTCAGAAGCTTCCTTCATGGCAGCGCAGATTTCAGCGTAAGTAGCAGGCTTAGCCAAGTTAACAGTAAGGTCAACAACAGAAACGTCGAGAGTAGGAACACGCATCGACATACCAGTGAGCTTGCCGTTGAGTTCAGGAATAACTTTACCTACAGCCTTTGCAGCGCCGGTAGAAGAAGGGATGATGTTGCCGGAAGCAGCACGGCCACCGCGCCAGTCTTTCATCGAAGGACCGTCAACAGTCTTCTGAGTAGCAGTAGTAGAGTGAACAGTAGTCATCAAACCGTCAGTGATACCGAACTTGTCGTTGAGCACCTTAGCGATAGGAGCGAGACAGTTAGTAGTACAAGAAGCGTTAGAAACGAACTGAGTACCCTTAACGTATTTGTCGAAGTTAACACCGCAAACGAACATAGGAGTAGCGTCCTTAGAAGGAGCCGACATAACAACGTACTTGGCACCGGCGTCGATGTGAGCCTGAGCCTTCTCCTGAGTCAAGAACAGACCAGTAGATTCAACAACGTATTCAGCTTCAACTTCGTTCCACTTAAGGTCGGCAGGATTGCGTTCAGCAGTAACGCGGATTTTCTTGCCGTTAACGATCAATTGGCTGTTTTCAACGTCAGCTTCGATAGTACCTTCGAAAGCACCGTGCATAGTATCGTACTTGAGCATGTAAGCCAAGTAGTCAACCGGGCACAAGTCGTTAATACCTACGATTTGGATGTCGTCTCTTGTCTGAGCAGCACGGAATACGAATCTACCGATACGTCCGAAACCATTAATACCTACTTTAATCATTTTACTTAAAAATTAATTTGGTTAATTTATACCTTTTATTTGTGTAATAAGTTCAAAAAGAGCGATATAACAAGCGTGAAATAAAGCGGTGCAAGCAACAACGCGGTTTACTCTTGTTTTGCGTTGCAAAAATAGTATTTTTTTTTGAAATACAGGCAGAAAATATTATTTTTATGGAAAAATTTCCTTAATTTTGTTTCTATAGCGTGAAATGCAATAATATTTACTACTTTTATACCCGTTTTAGCAATTAAAAACAATAACAACTTTAACGATAGAAAGATATGAAGAGTAAGTTTCTGGCCGATTTCAAGGCATTTGCAATGCGAGGCAACGTGATTGACATGGCCGTGGGTGTTATCATTGGTGGCGCTTTCGGCAAGATTGTCAGTTCGTTGGTCAACGATATCATCATGCCTCTTATCGGCATTGTTGTTGGAGGTGTTAACTTTACCGACCTGAAGTGGGTTATCACACCTGCATCGGTCGACGAAGCCGGCAATGAGATTGCCGAGTCGACACTCAACTACGGCACTTTCATCCAGACGACAATTGATTTCCTTATCATCGCGTTCTCCATCTTTGTGATGGTGCGTGTAATCAACAAGATTACCACTCGCAAGAAAGCTGAGGAAGAGGCAGCACCGGCGCCGGCCCCAGAGCCATCGAACGAGGAGAAGCTGCTTGCCGAAATCCGCGATTTGCTCAAGGAGAAGAAGTAATCAACAAAGGAAGCAGTCCGGAAATGGATTGCCCCCGTAAATATAGACGATGGTGTGTCGAGAAATTGTTCGGCACACTGTCGTTGCACTTAATGGCAACATCGTTAACCGATAACAGGACACTATGCAGATTGACTTACGAACCGAACTACAGCCCCTCGCCGGCCATGGCACAGAAATCAGCCATTCCGGGCCGATGATGCTCATAGGCTCGTGTTTTGCCGACAATATCGGGCAGCGTCTGCGTCAGGCAATGTTCGATGCCGACGTGAATCCGTTCGGCACATCGTTCAATCCGCTGAGCATAGCGCGTCAGCTTGATATGCTTATGCTTGACACGCGTCTCACCGAAGCCGATTTGGTGTATCATCAGGGGATGTGGCACAGCATGATGCATCATTCGGCATTTTCAAGCTACGATGCCGTTCGAGCCCTTGAGGCAATGAATCGGCGTATGGAGCTGGCAGCAGGGCGTTTGCCGCAGC
The DNA here is from genome assembly GCA_051878475.1 of Muribaculaceae bacterium. Taxonomy (GTDB): domain Bacteria; phylum Bacteroidota; class Bacteroidia; order Bacteroidales; family Muribaculaceae; genus SFRY01. The sequence continues at coordinate 2,106 of JBJEKE010000190.1, forward strand.
TGCATACGTTGGTGATAACGTGGGGCACAGCCTATGTGTTTGCCGACAATGCCACCGGCCTGGTTGTAAACAATTGTCATAAGTTTCCGTCGCAAAGCTTCAGCCGTCGCCGAGTGTCGGTTGACGAGATAGTCGAGGCTTACGTGCCGCTCATCGATCGCCTTGCGGCGATAAATCGCGATATCAGGATTATTCTCACGGTGAGTCCGGTGCGGCATCTTGCCGATACGCTTCATGGCAATCAGCTGAGCAAAAGCACGTTGTTGCTTGCTGTCGATGAACTTGCCGGTCGCTATCCCGGCCGATGCATCTATTTCCCGGGCTACGAGGCTCTCGTCGACGACCTTCGCGACTACCGCTTCTATGCCGACGACATGGTGCACCCGTCGCCGATGGCTGTCGAATATGTCTACCGCCTGTTTCTCGGCTCGTTCTGCACCGATGCCACCATTGCCGCTGCAGCCGAGTGCGAGCGCATGAGCCGCCGCCTTGCCCATCGTGTGATGACCGACAACGCCGATCAACGACGCAGTTTCGAACAATCCACCCAATCGGCTCTGCAGGCACTGGTTGACAAATATCCATATCTGTCGCGCATATGCAGCGAACGTTACCCAACAATGCTAACTGATACAGATAAATGACTTATTCAATAGGCGACATAGCCCAAATAATAGGAGCCGACAGTGCGTCGCTTCGTCAGGCGTCGGTTGAGCATCTGCTCACCGATTCGCGCTCGCTCGCTTATCCCGATACCACGCTGTTCTTTGCCATCCAGTCGGCCACCAACAACGGAGCCCGATACATCCCCGGGCTGTATGCTGCAGGGGTGCGTAACTTTGTGGTGGCAAAGTCGGAACCATTGCCGCAGCAGTGCGACGACGCCAATTTCCTACGTGTTGATTCGCCAGTCGATGCCCTGCACCGGCTGGCGGCACGGCATCGCGCAAAATTTGACATTCCGGTGATAGGCATCACCGGCAGCCATGGCAAGACCACGCTGAAGGAGTGGCTGAATATGCTGCTGCACGACCGTTGGCGCGTGGCACGCAGTCCGCGAAGCTATAATTCGCAAATCGGTGTGCCGCTGTCGCTTTGGGAAATCGACGAGGGGAGCCAGCTGGCTATCGTCGAGGCGGGGATATCGCGCCATGGCGAGATGCCGGCACTGCAGGCGATGATTCGTCCCGAGATTGGGGTGATAACCTGTATTGACAACGAGCACGACGACGGGTTCGACTCGATGCAGCAGAAGTGCGACGACAAGTGCGCCCTCTTCGGCACAGAGTGCACAACCATTGTGTACTGTGCCGACCAGCGCAATGTGGCAGAGGCCATTGCGCGTTGTGGCCTTGTTTCGCGTGGCTTTGCTTGGAGCGCCGATGCCCGTAGCGAGGCGGCCTTGATAGTGGAAAACAGTGAGGTGAACGCCGGTCGGCGCACGGTGGAATATCGCACGGCATCGCACCACGGAACCATCACCATCCCGTTTGCCGGCGAGGTGGAATTCTGTAATGCCATGCATTGCGTGGCGGTGATGCTGGCTCTTGGATATTCCGAGAGCGAGATTTGCCGATGCATTGCCTCGCTCACTTGGGTGGGCACCCGAATTGATGTGATTGAGGGATGCAACAATTGTCTTGTGGTTACCGACGAATATCCCAGCGACTATAATTCGCTGGCTCCGGCCATCGATTTCATGGCGCGCCGCTCGACCGGCAATCGCCGTGCAACATTGATTCTGAGCGACTTGATGCACGAATCGTACGACGAAGCCGAACTATACCAAAAGGTGGCGCGACTGGTGGCGCAGCGCCGGATATCGCGGTTTATCGGCATCGGGCCCGAGATGTTGCATCATAGTGCACTCTTTGCCGGCGATGCCGAGTTCTATGGCTCTACCGACGCTTTCCTTGAGGCACGTTCGGTGAGCGACTTTGCCAACGAGCAGATTCTCATTAAAGGTTCGCCAAAATTCGGCTTCAGCCGAATTGCCGATATGCTCGAGGCCCGCATGAACGAGACGGTGCTCGAGGTGAACCTCGACGCTGTGGCATCGAACCTCAACTTCTATCGTTCACACTTGCGCCCCGACACTCAGGTGGTGTGTATGCTTAAGGCGTCGGGCTACGGTGCCGGAAGCTACGAGCTGGCCAAGACCGTGCAGGACCGAGGCGCCGGATACATAGCAGTGGCAGTTACCGATGAGGGCGCCGACCTGCGCAAGGCGGGCATCACCATGCCCATCATGGTGCTCAATCCAAAGGTGGTTGACTATCACACGCTGTTTGCCAATCGTCTGGAGCCGGAAATCTACAGCATCGACATGGCTCGCGAGATAATACGCGAGGCCGGGAAATATGGCGTCGGCGACTATCCGGTGCACATAAAAATAGATACCGGTATGCATCGCCTCGGATTTCTGAAGGAGCAGCTGCCGCAGCTGGTTGAATTGCTGCAAAGCCAAAGCGCCATTCGTCCGGCATCGGTGTTCTCGCACCTGGCAGTGGCCGATATGCCTTCGGATGCGATGGACAGCTACACACGGCAGCAGTTTGCCTATTTCGACGAGTGCAGTGCACTGCTTCAGCAAGGATTCAAACACCACATTCTCAAGCATATACTCAACACGGCCGGAATACTCCGATTCCCCGACCATCAGTTCGATATGGTTCGCCTGGGCATAGGCCTTTACGGCATAAAGATACTTAACGGCGGCTCGGAAGAGGGCCTACGACCGGTGTCATCGCTCAACACCATGGTGATTTCAATCAAGGAATGGCCGTCGGGAACCACCATTGGCTACGGTCGCCGCGGGGTTCTCAACCGTCCTTCGCGCATTGCCACCATACCCATTGGATATGCCGACGGGCTCAACCGCCATCTGAGCAATGGAGTGGGGCAGGTGTTTATCGGTGGGCACCGATGTCCAATCGTGGGCAATATATGCATGGACCAGTGCATGGTCGACGTAACCGATACCGATTGCCGGGTGGGCGACCGTGTGGAGATTTTCGGCGAGCATATCCCGGTGTCGGAGATAGCCGAAGCCTTGGACACCATCCCCTACGAGGTGCTTACATCGGTATCCACCCGCGTGAAGCGAGTGTACTATCGTGAGTAACCGTCTCTCGAATGGTTCTCAAGCCTTGAGGAAAACTTCTTTAGGCGGGACCGTGCAGGGAAGCATACTAAACACTGCTTCCATGCACAGATTTTTTTACTTATATTTTTTTGTGGGGTAGTGGCGGTTTTCGCATTTTTTTGTGGCTTCGGCATATTTATCTTTGCACTGTAATTAATAAATCACAGCATTTTTATGGAAAACACCGAAAACATTTCATTGCCCGAGGCCAATCACGACGATGTGACCTCTGTAAACAATTCCGTGGCATTGCCCGACGAGCCTGCCGACAACGATGCAGCCGCTTTGGCAGACCTTATCGACAAGCATCCGCTGGTGGCGCAGCTGGTGGGCGACATTGCCTCTGGAAAAGTCGACATCAACGATTTCGACGAGACCCTTGCCATCCGTTACCACCGAATCACCGATGCCGAACTCGATGCGGCTCTGGCTCAATGCGACTTCGACGACGGCCGGAAGACTGAAATCCGCCGGCGTGCCGAGGAGCGCCGCTCATCGCCGCAGCCTTTCTCGGCAGAAGAACTGGTGAAGGCTCTTGGCTTCGATGCCGCTTGCCAGAGGTCGGAACAGCGCGGATATGTGAAGGGGCGCAACGAACGCATCGATATCGAGCAGTTGAGCCCGTCGTTCCCTACTGCCGACGAAACCGAGCACCGTGCCCGCTATCGGCAGATTTTCTCGGCTCCTCGCAAAAGCGTGTGGGACGACTGATTCCTAAAATCCCATTCTTATTCATTTTCTTAATCTAAAGTATTTATTACTATGACAAACAAGCGTAGAAACACCTTCTCGGAAGGCTGGGTGTATAAATGTGCAGCCTACTTTCTTATTGCAGTAATCGTGATTATCCTGATTGCTTCGCTATGCCTTATCGCGGCAACAATCCATGCCGGCCCCATCACTCTGTCGATGGCGGTGGTTGCCGGAACAGCCGGCGGAAAGCATGTGGTGGGTGGTCCGGTTACTACCGATATCCTTAACGACGAAACCGGCCTGCTGCTCAACGAAATCGACAGCCATATTGTGAAAATCCGCCCGATGGCTACTCCTATTGACCAGATTTCGCGCTGGAACGGCAGCAAACACTGCGGCAGCATGGTGGTTGACTATTATTCGGTCGACACCAAGCCCACTGTGGCGCAGCTGCAGGACGATTACACCGAGAATTCCACCACCGAAGGCTCCTCGGGGGTGAACAAGGCGGTGATTTCAACTTCAAACAGCGAGATTTTTGAGCCCACCGAAACTATTCTGGTAAAAGGTGTCGAAGGATATGCCGACGATGGCGTTACTCCCTCGGGCAACGACCTGGTGCTGTATGTGCTCGGCAAAACCGAATCGGGCGACCTGAGGGTGATTGCCGTCAACGGCAAAAAGATTGGAAGCACCATGAACTGTGTGCCTTCGCTCGACTCGGGCACCACTCTCATTAGAATGGGCCGTGCGGCCAGCGAACTCGATGTGCAGACTTCGCAATTCGAATCGCTACCGGTGAAGGCGCAGAACTATTGCCAGATCTTCAAGATGCAAATCGAGCAAAGCACCTTTGCCAAGATTGCCAACAAGGAAGCCAACTGGAGTTTCTCCGACCAGGAAGAGGCGGCCATTTACGATATGCGCCTGGGCATGGAGAAGAACTTCCTCTTCGGGGCTAAACGCAAAATCTACGACCCCGAGAAGCACGAGGATGTGATGCTAACCGGTGGCATATGGTTCCAGGCGGGCAAGACGTTCAACTATAGTGAATCGTCATTCACACAGGACACACTCATCGACATCATGCGCAACGCATTTACCGGAAATGCCGGCAGCAAGCGCAAGGTGCTCATCGGTGGTTCGGGCCTCATCGGCGCCATCAACAAGATTGATGCCACCAAGGTGATTTCGGCGGGCGAGAATTTTGTAAAGTGGGGCATCGACTTCAGCGAAATCCGCTCGAAATTCGGCAAGCTGTATGTGCTGCTCAGCGAGGTGTTCGACGAATGCGGCATGCCCGACAGCGGACTTATTGTCGACCCGGAATATATACAGAAGTACAGCCACATTCCTTTCTCCACCGAGGCGCTCGACCTAAAGGCGGCCGGAATCCGCAACACCGATGCCATCGTCATCACTGAGGCTTCGTGTCTCACTCTCCGCTATCCGAATGCACATATGCGCATAGTAAAGTCATAATGCAGCATGCAAAGCGGCCGTGCCTTTCAGTTAGGGTGCGGCCGCTTCGATAAATGTATCTTTTAAGTTACAATGTAATGCGTTTGGCTTTGATGTCGACATTCATGAACACCGATGCAGACTGCTCGAATTTCGATGCCGATTCGGTGGTGAGGTATTCGGTGGAGCCGCCGCGGCTGCAGCATCGCTCAATTTCGGGATGGCGGCGCAGATAGTCGGCCAGCGAATGCGCCACTATTTCGCCCTGTGGCACCACAGTAACCCCTTGCGGCATGAATTGCCGAATCTTGGGCAGCAGCAGCGGATAGTGGGTGCACCCCAGAATCACTGTGTCGATGTCGGCACAGCGCTGCATGAGCCGGTCGATGTATTTCTTCACGAAATAGTCGGCACCGGGCGAATCGTATTCCTTGTTTTCGACCAGCGGCACCCACATGGGGCATGGCTGCCCGTAGGCGTGGAAGTGGGGGTAAAGCTTGGCTATCTCCATGTTGTAGCTTTCGCTGGCAATGGTTCCGGGTGTGCCGAGGATACCGATGTGGCCGTTGCGGCTTATCTCGCCCACCTTTTCTACTGTGGGCCTGATTACACCCAGTACACGGCGGGTAGGATCGATGCGCGGCAGGTCGTTTTGCTGTATGGAGCGAAGGGCCTTGGCCGAGGCGGTGTTGCATGCCACTATCACCAGACGGCATCCCTGCCCGAACAGGTATTCCACAGCCTGCAGGGTGAAGTCGTACACCAATTCGAACGAGCGGCTGCCATAGGGCGCACGTGCATTGTCGCCCAGATACAGATAGTCGTACTGTGGCAGCAGTGTCTTGATGTCGCGCAGCACAGTCAGACCACCGTAACCCGAGTCGAAAACACCTATCGGCGCCATATTTTCGTTGTTTGCATCCATCGATTTGTTCCTTTCTATGGCAAAGGTAACGATTCTTGCACAATTTTGCCTATATTTGTATTATGAAAAAGAAAACCGTTATCGAACTGCATCGCATCGGTGTCGACGAGTTCCGTTCGGCAGAAAAAATTCCGCTTATTGTGGTTCTCGACGATGTGCGCAGCCTCAACAATATTGGTTCGGTGTTCCGCACTTGCGACGCCTTTCTGGTGGAGCATATCTATCTGTGCGGCATCACCGCAACGCCCCCAAGCCCTGAAATCCACAAGACTGCCCTCGGTGCCGAGGATTCGGTGGAGTGGAGTCATGAGACCGATGTGCTGGCGCTTGTGCGGCGCCTCAAGAGCGAAGGAGTGACGGTGTGTGCCGTCGAGCAGGTGCACAACAGTGTGATGCTCGACCACTTCTATGCCGCCCCGGCGCAGCGATATGCCATTGTGCTGGGCAACGAGGTGAAAGGTGTGGCGCAAAGCGTGGTCGATGAGGCCGATGTGTGCATCGAAATCCCGCAGCATGGCACCAAGCACTCGCTCAACATTTCGATTTCGGCTGGTATAGTAATCTGGGATTTTTTCAAGCAGCTTTTTAGATAGCCCGCATCCGCTCCCCCGGTGTTGTCTGTTCATCCCTCAATAAGTTTATTCCCTCAAACCAATTGATTATATGACTCGTAGTGTCCTTTATTCCCTCAGCATTGCCTTAATTGCGGCAATCACCCCAATGGCGTATGCCACAGAACTTCAACTCTCCTTTAGTCTACAATCCTCGACCGAAGGCTTCTCCGTTGTCGAGATAGAGCCCGCTGTGGTTGAGATTACTACCGCACCGGCACCGGCATTGGTGCGTTTCAGCCCCATTGCCGATGTGCCAGCCGATACTTCGGTGCTCAGTTTCGATTATTTCTGTGCTTCGGGAATGGAATCGCTGGTGCCGATTATCAACGGCGATGCCCTTGCCGACCCGGTGAAAATCGATGAACGCCGTATCAGGATGCCGGTTGCCGAAGGTTGGAGCACTTTCTCAATCGACATGGCCGAACTGCTCGGAAAGACGGCTGACCGCCCAATAGAAATCAGTCTGCTCGTAATTCCTAACAACGAGCGCCCGACGGTTATGCGCCTGCGCAACGTGCGCTTGCGTCAATACACCGAGAAAGAACTGCAACAGGCACGTGAAAAGGCCGAACACGAGGCGCGTGAAAGCCGGCTGAACCACGACATCGACGAATACTTGCATCTCTCTGATTTACCTTGCTCTGTCAGCCGCGTGAGCATCGACGACAAGTGGATTACCGTAGAAGGCCAGTTTGACGATGCCGCAGGTGGCTATTATCTGTGTGAGGTGCCTCTTTACGGCGAGCTCACCGAACGCACTTTCATCACCAGCGTGCCCCTTGATGGCGGCCGCAAGTTCAAGCTGCGTTTCAGCCGCCGGACAAGCGTCGACGGCGAAACATACGACCGCCTATATTCGCGATGGGTGGTGATGCGCGGCAATGGTCCCGATGCTGCCATCTGCTCGCATGCCCGCTATGCCGATGCCATTAAGCCAGCCAACAAACTGAAACCCGTCAAGATGCACTCACGCAAGGGCATCGGCGGATTCGGATTCAACAACTGGGCTGCCGACCTCGACAGCCTCGGCGCCTCGAGCATCACTTTCAATATGTGGCTCGGCAGTTTTGCCCTGTCGCAGCAGAGCCCCGACGACATTGAGTTTGCTTACAATGGCCGCTCGTACTTTGCCAATCGCAAAGTGATTGAGCGCTGGGACCGCTCGCTAAAATATGCAGCCGAGCGAAACATCACCGTCAATGCCATCATACTCATCAACCCACAGCGCGGGTGCATCGACAAGGAGGCCGGACGCCTGTTTGAACATCCCGATTTCGATCCGGCGGGCATCTATTCGATGCCAAACATGACCTCGCTCGAGGCGATGAACCTTTATGCCGCTGTGGTTAACTTCATTGCCGAACGTTACAGCCGTCCCGACAACAAATATGGCAGAGTGCACCATTGGATTGCCCACAACGAGGTGGATGCCGGTTGGGTATGGACCAACGTGGGACACAAAACAGCCCTCCGTTTCATGGACATTTATGTAAAATCGATGCGATTGCTCTATCTCACCGCACGCCAATATAATCCTAACAGCGAGGTGCTGATAACCCTGACTCACCATTGGCACAAGCCTTACAATGAGTTCTGCTATCCTTCCGACGAGCTGCTAAATCTGCTGCTCGATTATTCGGCGGCCGAGGGCGACTTCAAGTGGGGCGTGGCGCATCACCCTTATCCACAATCGCTATTCGAGCCTAAGACGTGGAACGACAATCTCGCCACATTCGAGTTCGACACTCCGCTTATCACATTCAAGAATCTTGAGGTGCTGAACGCTTGGATTCTGCAACCGCACACTTTCTATAAGGGCACCAAGCGCACACTCATTCTTTCGGAACAGAATCCCAATTCGAAGGACTATTCAGAGCTGGCACTCACCGAACAGGCGGCATCGATGGCTTATGCCATGAAGAAGCTGGAATATTGCACTGCAATCGACGCTTATCAGTGCCACGGCTGGTTCGACCAACGTGCCGAAGGGGGATTGAGGATAGGATTGCGTCGGTTTGTCGACGATGAGACGCTTCCTGCAGGTCGCAAGCCGGCTTGGTACGTTTTCCAGGCATTCGGCACTCCTTCGCAGGAGCAGAAATTCGAATTTGCCAAGCCTATTATCGGCATTACCGACTGGAGTGAGATTCTGCACCGTCAGCCCATCCTGTTTCCGTCGAAATAACTATTTGCGAGGAAATTTTCCCACAATTTCCAGCACATCAAACTCTTTTGTCGAGGTGGTGTAGCATCCGAGTATGCCTACACCGCCCGATATGTTGCTGTGAATCTTCACGGGGTCGGCCATGCCGAGGTCAATCATTCCACCTTGCAGCCCGCGGTCGTCGGTGTCGTTGATGAGCACACTTATCAGGTAGTCGTAGTAGTGTTTTGAGATTGCAAAGAGCTTGAACCGCCGACGCATTCGGTTAAGCTTCCAGTTGTAGCTGTATTCGTACATCTGCACTGTTTCGCGAACCAGGATGTCGTGAGTCTGTCCGTCGATGCCTTTGTCGGAGAAAGGAAGGCCATAGGGAGAATAAGGCTCCCATCCGGGAAGTGTTGAGCGAATCTCGTCGGCCATGGTGTTGAACACATAGGCATGTGTGTAGTCGCGTTCGCCGTTCATAATGTCGTATCGGGCATCGCTGTGGTCCCATTGCAGAAAGTAATAGTCGGCGTGCCCTGGAGTGTCGGTGAATGTCACTGTGTAGTTTATCACGAAATCGTAGTCGGAGTAGATTACGTAGGGACCTTCGCGGCTCACCTTGATATCCTTGATTTCAACTGGTTGTGGCATCACATCTGATGCTTCGATGTGGTTGCCTCGGAAGGTGGTGGACAGCTGTACGGTGTCGCCCGGCGCAGGCTTCACATCGCTGATGTATACGTTGTTCAGGAAATCGTATTTCATCATGCCTTTCGATTTGCCGTTAATGCTTAGTTCCAGCTCGAGATCCATCACGAATTCGCGGTAATTGTGTACGTCGGAAAAGAAGTATGGCCGTGTGGCAGATACTCTAATGGCGGTGTCGGGGCATACGAGAGAATTAAGGGTGAGGAGGTTCTCGCCCTCGCTGTCGCGGTAGCCGTCGAGGTTAACCTCGTGGTAGCATGCTCCGAGCCCCATCAGAGCCGCCAATGCAATAGTTATGTTGAAAATGTTTCTTGCCATGTGTCAGAATGTGTAAGTGTAGGAAGCAGATGGAATGAGAGGAATGAAACTCAGAGCCTTGAATGCACGGTGCCATTTGTCGAGTTGTCCTTTGTAATCGAGAACGTTGTTTTCTTCGTCCTTTTTCACTGTTATGGGATTCATCCGGCAATATGCGTTGTATATGCCAAACGTCCAGGTGCCTCTCCGGCCGTTACGGTAGTTTTTATAGAGGCTTATGCCCAGGTCGAGCCGATGATAAGCCGGAATCCTGACGTTGTTGCGCGAGCGGTAGTAGCTGATGCCTTGGTTTTCGTTGCCCCAACCGGGATTGCCCACGGTAGGTGCCTCGGGGAATTGCGAGCCGGGGATGTCGTAGTTGTAGATTGACAGCGTGAGGCGGTTGCCGGTCATGAATGTCCATCCGGCATTTAGTTCGCACCGTTCCGACAGTTTGTAGCTCAGGTTGATGTTAAGTTTGTGTCGGTTGTCGAACTTTGCCGGGAATTTCAGCCCGTGGTTCAGATTGTCGAACTTGCGCCAGTTCCATAGCAGCCCGTAGCCAACTGTTCCGGTGAGGCGTCCCACGTCGCGGGTGAAACTGAAGTCGACTCCGTAGGCCCAGCCTTTTCCGGCTGTGAGCTTGTCTTCCCAGGCAATGTCGGGGTCGAGCACGGTTACGCCTTCGCGGTATTCAAGCAGGTTTTTCATATCTTTGTACCATCCTTCAGCCGAGAAATATATTGACCACCAAGGCAGATTTCCGTACACGCCCAGCGAGTATTGGTCGCTGCGCAGAGGCTTGAATCGTGGGGTTATTGGTTGCCACAGGTCGGTGGGCAGGTTTATGTAGTTGCTCGATATTTGTTGAACATACTGGTTCATTCGGGCATATCCCAGCTTGATGCTGTAGTCGGAGGTAACCGACATCTTGATTGCGGCTCTTGGCTCGAGATTCTTGAATGTGTGGCCTTCGATGTTGAAGAGGGTGCCGCGCAGCCCGGTGCTTA
>JBJEKE010000191.1:0-3135 GCA_051878475.1 Muribaculaceae bacterium
ACTTATGGTTCTCATTGCAATTATTCCGACAGATACCCAGACAGTATGTGCCGATTCCAACCCGATGTAGTACCAACTGCCGAATTGAAGTATCGAGATAATATGGTAAATGCCTTCGACAATACTATTGTATATACCGATTATGTGGTTCGAAAAATAATTGATGCTGTTAAGGCAACAAATGTGGCAGCCTCTGTTATTTACACATCCGACCATGGTGAGGACATATTCGACGACGAACGCAAGATGTTTCTCCATGCATCTCCTATTCCTACCATTTACCAAATATATGTACCATTCATAATCTGGACTTCTGATATGTACAAAGACATTCATCCCGACAATTGCCGGAATATGTCAATGAACACCGACAAGCCAATAGCCACCAGTCGTGTGGCATTCCACACATTGCTTTCAATGGCAGGTATCGTCACCAATTATTCCGATGATACTAATTCGCTGGCTTCAGAATCGTTTACAGTAAAGCATCGCGATTATCTCAACGACCATAACGACCCTGTCCCGTTGAGTGAGATAGGGCTCATCAAAAGTGATTTCGATTTAATGGACAAACTTCACCTTAATAAAGAGTGAACTATATATGAAGAAAATATTTGTTATATTAACAATTGTCATGGCCACTGCTATATATAGTAGTGCTGCCGATGTAATTGTGCCAGCCAAGGGATTTACATGGGGTGGCGACATAGGCAGCACCATCGATTTTTCATCATCAGGTAAATCATCGATGGATGCCGAAATGAATTTCGGCTATAAATGCCCATTCTTTAAAGTGATTGGCGTAGGTGCCGGCATCCACACGTGCCTTAGCAGCAACAACACTTTCATACCGGTTTTTGCATTGTTGCGGACATCATTTTCGTCGAAACCGAAATTGTGCTTCCTTGAGTTAAAGGGAGGTTACTCGTTTAATTCTTTGAGCAATGTGTCGCAAAGTGCTCCATTTGGCTCGATTGGCTTAGGATGTAATCTTTACAGTAACAGTAAGTTCAGCAGCCACATCATTCTGAGCTATAATTTCTATAAGATTAATGATTTTACAACTGATGGCAACAAAAATATTGATGCCGAGGATATGCATGCAGTAAGCATTAGAATTGGCATAAACTTCTAAGATTACAACAATCAAAGGGCTGTTGCAACAATGTGTAACAGCCCTTTGATTGTATGTAAACTCAATTTTACATCAGAATTCGCTGGTGAAATGGAACCTGATTTTTGGGAAATCCGTTTGAGCCATCTGAAGTACATAATTTGAATCGGCAAGGAAAACATCTCTACCCTCCCTGTCAGTTGCCATAAATTGATATTTGCGTTTCTTGAATGCTTCAAGAGCATCGGGATCATCACTTTCAATCCAACAAGCCTTATAAAGGCTTATTGGTTCCCAACGGCATTGTGCACCATATTCGTGCAACAAACGATATTGGATAACCTCAAATTGAAGTTGGCCTACTGTACCAATAAGTTTGCGACCGTTAAACTGATTGGTGAATAACTGTGCGACACCTTCATCCATAAGCTGTTCGATGCCCTTATTTAACTGCTTGGTTTTCATTGGGTCGGTGTTCTCGATATATTTGAACATTTCAGGAGAGAAACTTGGAAGTCCTTTGAAATGGATTTCTTCGCCCGATGTCAAAGTGTCACCAATCTTGAAATTACCGGTATCGGGTAAACCGACTATATCGCCGGGATATGCTTCATCGACTACTGATTTCTTTTGCGCCATGAACGCAGTAGGTGCCGAGAATCGCATCATTTTTCCCGAACGGATATGTTTATAGTTCATATTTCTCTCGAATTTGCCTGAACAAACCTTAACAAACGCGATACAGCTGCGATGGTTTGGGTCCATATTGGCATGAATCTTAAACACGAATCCTGAGAACTCCGGTTCGTCGGGGTTGATAGTGCGCTCGAGCGACTGGATGGCCCTTGGTGAAGGGGCAATCTTTACAAAACAATCAAGAAGTTCCTTAACACCAAACGTATTCAATGCCGAGCCGAAAAATACAGGGGCAATCTCGCCCTTCAAATAATCTTCTGTATTAAAATCGGGATAGACGCCATTTATGAGTTCCAAATCGTCGCGAAGTTTTTGAGCATCGTCCTCTCCAATATTTTCATCAACTATACTGCTGTTCACGTCATCTATTTCCACACGTTCAGTTACCTTCTGCTTATTAGGTGTAAACAGGTCGAGAGTATTCTCGTAGATATTGTAAACCCCTTTAAACTTTGCACCTATATTTATAGGCCACGACAAGGGGCGGACACTGATTTTTAGTTCTGCCTCAAGTTCGTCGAGAATATCGAACGGATCGCGACCTTCGCGGTCGAGCTTGTTTACAAAGATAATAACAGGAGTGTTGCGCATGCGGCATACTTCCATGAGTTTACGAGTCTGCATTTCCACGCCCTTTGCTACGTCAACAACAATAATTACGCTGTCGACGGCAGTCAAAGTTCGATAAGTATCTTCAGCAAAATCCTGGTGTCCAGGGGTATCAAGAATATTAATCTTATAGTCGCCATAATTGAAACCCATAACCGATGTGGCAACAGAAATACCTCTTTGTTTCTCTATTTCCATCCAGTCGGATGCGGCGGTCTTTTTAATCTTGTTCGATTTAACGGCACCTGCCACATGTATGGCACCACCAAAAAGTAATAACTTTTCGGTCAAAGTAGTCTTACCAGCATCAGGGTGACTGATAATTGCAAAAGTTCTGCGTTTGCTTATCTCTTCTTGTAAAGTTGCCACAACAATTTATTCTTTTATGCGATTAATACACTTTATTAAGCTATCTTCCCAATAAGGGATATCAATATTATATACTCTCTTGATTTTTGACTTGTCAAGGACACTGAAGCATGGACGGTGAGCTTTAGTTGGAAATTCTGAAGTCAGTACAGGACGGACGTTGCAAGTTTCGATGCCAGCTATGCGGTGAATGGCTTTGGCAAAGTCGAACCAAGAAATTGCCCCTTCATTAGAAAAGTGGTATATTCCCGACTCCCATTTCCCTGATGAAACTATAAGGAAAATTGTATTAGCCAGGTCGGTTGCCGAAGTAGGAGTTCCCACCTGATCGAAGACCACATTGAGTT
>JBJEKE010000192.1:0-3134 GCA_051878475.1 Muribaculaceae bacterium
AGTCGTTCTATAAATTGTTGATGTATATGGCGTTCTCCATGCTCAATGCTGTTGTGGATACCGAGGTGAAGAGTGTGCTGGGGCGTGCTGATGTGGTGGTGCAGACCGATGCCGACATCTTTGTGCTCGAACTCAAGGTGGATGACACGGTGGATAATGCCTTGGCTCAGATCGACAGCAAAGGCTATGCCATAGCCTATGAGGCTGACCACCGCAAAATCACCAAGTGCGGTGTCACCATCTCGTCGGAAGCCCGCAACATCACCCATTGGCGGGTGGTGGATGCCATGGGCAATGTCATCGACGAACAGCTGTTTTCACGCCCCTAAGCTGCTCACGTTATCTTTCCCGTCAGCTCCCATCATCCTCCCAAGCTGCTCCCAAGTTAGTCCCAACTTCCTCCCAAGCTGCTCCCATCATTCTCCCATTATTTGGCAAGGCAAAAGGGAGGATGATGGGTGTTTACCCCCCCCCATGTTAAAAAAGACAAAAACGCCGCACAAAAGTAAAGAAAAATGGATTTTTGTGTATTATGTTCACAAATAATTCATATATTTGCACAATTAACACATTTATTTTGAAATTTTGCTTAACCCAGTTAACAGTGAGTAGCCTTACTTGCTGTTTCCTACTACATTCGGAATATTAAGAATACATTGAATATTAACCTAAAAACAGATGGTCATGAAAAAGCATCATTATTGGGTAACAGCCGCCCTGTCATTAGTGGGGCTTGCCGTTACAGCTGCTGGTTCGTTACAGTTGGCGAACCAGCCACAGCGTGTGAAACCTGCTCAATTAAAAGTAAAGAAATTGCCTGCAAAAACTGCTCCTATCTTGAAAGTGGCAGAGGATTCAGTGGCACAGTCTGAAACACCCGTTGAGGCTGACACCACTGTTGCTGCATACAGCAAGGTGTGGGATTTCCATTTGAGCGACAAAACATGGGATAATCTCAATTGGGATGCCAACAATGTGGGCTATTGGAATGACTGGGGTGACTTTTACTACTGCTATTGCAATGTGGGTGGCAATGGCACCTACTGGCCGTTTGCCTTTGTTGGCAATTATTATGATGAAGCAACCGGAGAAACCGATTTGCGCTATTTCTACATTCCCGAGTTGCGCGGCTTGGCATTGGGCAGTATCTATGAATATGAGACCAGTGTTGAAGTGCATTTGTTTAGAGACGGTACCAGGTTGCAGTGGTGGAATGCTGATTGCTACTTAGCCATTGAAAACATGTATGCCGGTGCTGAAATCACCATTGAATATAGTTCTGCAGACGAGTGGTCTGAAGTAGGCTTCAGCTGCTTCTCTAATGCAGAATTCAAGTCAGGAGCAGAATCCACCGGTTCAGATGTTGCAGAGGCCACATTTACGGTGACAGAATCCGGCACGGTAAGGCTTAAGCCTTCTAATGCTGTCACGCTCTATTCTGTCAAGGTCGGAACTTTATCTACTGCTTATAACAAGGTCCTCGATGAAGCAAAATCGCTGCTTGCATCTTTGGAGGCTTACCCCGCTATTCAAGCAGAAATGGAGTTAGCCATTACAGAGGCAGCAGTTGACGAGGGCGCAACAGAAGAACAGTATGGTGAAGCTATGGACAAACTGAATGTCGCTATATCACGTATCAAGAATTTCTTGGCAAATATAGAGATACTCAATGAGTATGTGTCGCAGGCTGAGAATATTCTTGCCAGCGCAGAGTGCGAAGGATTGGCACAGGCATTGGCACAGCTGAAAGCTCTCGATGCCAATACTGCCACTTATGATGACTATCTTGCTGCCATCAATGCCATCAAGGTAGAATTGGCTTACTACAATGCCTCACAAATCAGCAGGGATGAATGGAATTTCACTACATCGGTATATTCTACTGTGGAAGGTGTGCGTTTGAATTACAAACTTGACACAACCAACCATTTGGCTGAGTTCACCGGAATTCAGGGCAGCTCGAATTTGACGGAATTGGAAATTCCTTCATACCTTGAAACTAATGATGGAATTTATCCTGTGGTTGCTGTCATCAACGAATATCATTACACCCAAAATACCATCCAGAAGGTGACACTGCCCAAAGCGTTGCAATACATCGGCAGCTATGCTTTGGCTTATTACAAGGCGTTGACTTCTATTGATATCCCTGTTTCTGTATCATATATTGATAATGATGCTTTTTATAGTTCACCTTTGCTGAAAGACATTTATCTGCATAGCACCACTCCGTTGGCTTGTAGTGATTATGCATTAAATAATGCTTCGAATCGTTTGGTTATCCATATCCCAGACGGCGTATTCCATGATTATCGACTTACGTCACCTTGGGGCAATTATGTGATTGTTCCCGAAACTCCTGTTGAGGTGACGATAAATGTGGCTGATGCCGGTGAATTGGGCCGCTTGGCTCTCGACCAGGCAGGCTATCTGCAGGAAATCAACAAGCTGATTGTAACCGGTGCTTTGAATAACGACGACTGGGAGTCGATCAAGTTAATGACCAATCTCATCGACATCGATATGGCTGGTGTCCTCAACACCACAATACCCAGTTCGCAATTCTCAAACAAATGGGCTATTAGTCGTGTGGTATTGCCTTCAAATCTCGAAGAAATCCAGTCTAATGCTTTCAAAGGTACAGACATCTCGTCTATTGAGTTGCCCCAGACACTGAAATCCATTTATTATCAAGCATTTAACAGTTGCAAGTCATTGAAGTCGGTAGAGCTTCCTGCTTCTTTGACCTATATGGATAGCTATGTATTCGCAAGCTGTTCAAGTTTGAAGACGGTGCGTTTCAATGACGCTTTGACAACTATTCCTTATAATGGTTTCAATGGTTGTGATATTCGTGAATTAAACCTGCCTTCTTCGTTGATTACTATCGAGGACTACGCTTTTGCCAATAACAAGAATTTGGAAACACTCACTTGTCTTGAGGCGCTCACCACTATCAAGTATAGTGCATTCCAAGGCTGCAACAGATTGAAGGAGGTGAATTTGAACGAAGGTCTGCAAAACCTGTACAGCTGGGCCTTTGCCAATGCAGACAGCTTGCGCAGCGTTACTCTGCCCAGTTCGCTCCGTATATGTTCAGGCACGCCATTCAGCAACGGCCAAAACCTTGCGAC
>JBJEKE010000193.1:0-13099 GCA_051878475.1 Muribaculaceae bacterium
CAAAATCTCGCCAAACAGCAAAATAAGAAATGTGAGCACTACCGATTGAAGAATGAAGCTCACCACCGCATCGTTAAACACGAATATCTGGTTAATGGCATAGCTAAACAGAATTACTATGGTAACGTTCACCAGATTGTTGGTTATGAGAATTGTGGCAAGCAGTTTCTCGGGCTGTTCAAGCAATGCCAGCAACTGAGCGTATCGCGACGAATCCTCGTCGATGTCTTCGCGCTGGGTTTGGGTAATCGAGAAAAAGGCGGTTTCAGAGGCTGAAGCAAAGGCCGAGGTCAATAGTGCCAGGCTGGCACACACTATAGCGATTATGCTACCCACGGTAGGAGCGTGCACCACTATGGCATCGCTCATTGCCGAAGAGCAAAGCTGTACTAATAAGCAAGCAGAAAGAGGGTCAGGGTCCAAATCTTTACCGTTAAATTACACAATAGGCGATGCTCATGGGCATACCACGATATGCCAGGCTGGCAAATCCACCGCAAAGGTAGTGAAAATATTCCCCCACAGCAAATATTTCAGCCAATATCAACCAATATTGCTTTGTCAATAAAGGTGGAAGATAATGATGGGAATAATGAGAATAATGTTGCCATTTGTGGCGCTTTTCACAATAATTGCTGCAATTTGGCCTTATCTTTGCGCTTGTTGAGGGGGCTGGAGCATAAAATGGGGCGTTTATTTTGTTTGGTTTGCTTTTTGGAGTAAATTTGCTTACTAAACCGAAAAACGGCTTTTTTAGATTATGAGCAAGAAACGTGTATTGAAGAAGATTGGTAAATGGGTTGGTATCGTGGTTGGTTCACTGATACTGCTGTTGGCCGTAATCTTTGCTGCTATAGTGTGGATTCTATCGCCGTCGCGCCTCACGCCCATCGTGCAGGATTATGCCAATGAGTATCTTATCAATTCCGATACAAGAATCGGTAGTGTGGAACTCACCATCTGGAAGACATTCCCATGTGTGGCGCTCGATGTTGACAATCTCACCATAGTGTCGCATTCGCTCGATGCCGTGCCCGATTCGTGCCGTGATGTCTTGCCGGCCAATTGCGATTCGCTGCTGCAATTCGACAAGTTTCATCTCGAACTCAATTTGCTTCGTCTTGCCACTGCCACAATCGACATTCGCGACGTGATGCTCTCCGGCCTGCGTGCCAATGTGGTGATGGCCTCTGCTGATCTGTCGAATTTCGACATTGTCCCTCCGAGCGATAGCTCCGACGACACATCTACGTCGTTACCCGACATCACCATCAACTCGGTGGAGATTTCAAATTGTCGTGGTATAAGCTATCTTTCACTCGCCGATTCAATTTCGGCGGACGTCGACATTATAGCAGCCCAGCTTAGTGCTCAGAAGGATAAGCGCCTTCAATTGATTTTCGACTCGTTCGTCTCGGCCACGTATGCTGCCGACACTCTCGCCTGCCGGCTGCCGGTGATGGTTAACACCATGCTCGACTGGAGCGCCGACGATGCCTTCCGCGTGGGTATTGCCGACACCAAGGCAAAGATAGGAAACATCCCTATCTCGCTCGATATGGACGTCAACTTTATCGAGCCGCTGAAAATCGGTAAACTCAACAGCACCCTTGGCGAATTCGATTTTCTCGGTCTATTGCCATATCTTCCAAAGGAATATGCCGATATGTTCAGCGGTTTCGATACCAACCTTCGCAGCACTATAGGTGTTACACTCACCGAACCGTATGTTATGGCATCGGCCGACGATATACCGTCGTTACGTATCGACGTCAACATCCCCGACAGCTATCTCACCGGCCCGAAACGCCACCGCATTAACCGTATTGCAGCGCAGGCAAAGGCTAATATCGATGGCAAGGAGCTTGATAAGAGTACACTGGCTGTGAGCAATGTGCTATTCGAGGGCGAAGCGGTAAAGCTGAAGGGTAGTGCCGACGTCAGTACACCACTGAGCGACCCACATCTCAAAGCTGACATTAGCGGTAATGCCAATCTGCCGAATCTCATAAGGATGCTCGGCATCGATTTGCCGTATGCCATCACCGGTAGGATAAATGCCGACACCAACCTCGATATCCACATCAACGATATTGCTGACCAGCGATATAACAATCTGGGCATAAACGGTAAGGTTGAGCTGAAGAATTTCACTGTAAATTCTCCCGCCGATACCATTGAACTGTTCACCAACTATGCAAGGCTCACTCTCGGCTCGAATCAGAAGTTTTTGAGTCAAGAAACCGGGAAAAGTCACACGCTCATGTCAGCGCGGTTTGCTATTGACACAGTTTTCATGAACTACAAGGGCATGAATGTCAGTGTTGGCGAACTGCAAGCCAATGCTGCAGCCGGCAAGAAGATGAAGAAACTGCAAAATGGAAAGCCTTTCGTGCCTTTCGGTGCAAGAATTACCGCCAAGAGCCTGCGCTATCTCGATATAGATTCCACCCGTGCAGCATTGCGCGATGTGGATGGCCGTGCCAGCATCACAGCCTCGGCCGAATCGAATGTGCCGGAAATAAGGATGCTCATTCACACAGCCCGCGCCCGATATGGCGGAGGAGGAATGTATGCCGGGGCCACAAATGCCGAGATTGGACTCGACTTGATGCCGCGCCTGCGTCAGCAGCGCCGTTTCACCCGTGATGACTCGCTTCATCGCGATTCGCTCAGGACAATCATGCGACAACCTGTTGACGATGGCCGTGAAAACCTCGACATGTCGGTTGACAGTACCACCAAAGCTATTCTCCGAAACTGGCAGCTATCAGGCATTGTCCGCACCGACAGCGCCCGCTTGGTTACTCCATATTTCCCGCTACGCAACAAGTTGTCGAACGTCGACATTGCTTTCAGCCTCGACAGTATGATTGTTAACACCGCCCGCTTGACTACCGGCCGCAGCTCGTTCGATATCACCGGCGGCATCCGCAATATCCGCTCCACAATGATGGGCCGCAACCGTCGTCCGCTCGACATTGGCTTCAGTATAATTTCCGATACTCTCGACATTAACCAGCTAATATCGACTGCCTATGCCGGTATGGCATATGCCGACAGCCATGCCGATGTGGTCGATAGCGACATGAACATCGAAGAGATGGAAAACAACGTGGTTGACCAGGTAACCGACACTGTGCCGGCCGCATTCGTAATACCCTCAAACATCGAGGCCGACATCGACATCTATGCCAAGAACGGAATGTATGCCGACATGAAACTCCAGAATGTGTCGGGTTGCCTTCAGGTGCACGATGGTGCTCTCCGTCTTAACGACATCCAGGCAATGAGCGACATGGGCAGCATGACCCTTGAAGCCTTGTATGCCGCGCAGAGCAAGCAGAAGATTCGTTGTGCTTTCGAAATAGGTATGCAGAAGGTGCAGCTCGACCGGTTTATCGACCTAATCCCAGGCGTGGATTCCATAATGCCGTTGCTCAATTCGATGGATGGCATTATCGACGCTGAAATCGCGGCATCGTCCGACGTCGATTCAGCCATGAACGTGATTTTCCCGACCCTAACGGCTGCTGTGAAACTTCATGGCGACAGCTTGGTGCTATTCGACTCTGAAACTTTCGCCACAATTTCGAAATGGCTGATGTTCAAGAACAAGAAGCGTAACCTTATCGATAATATGGACGTTGAGTTGGTGGTTAAGGATAACACTCTCGAACTGTTCCCCTTCATTTTCCAGATGGACCGCTATAAAGTGGGAGTGATGGGAAGTAACGACCTCGACCTGAACCTCAACTATCACGTGTCGGTGCTTAAGTCGCCAATCCCGTTCAAGTTTGGCCTTAACATCAGCGGAAATGCCGACAAAATGAAGTTCCGCTTAGGTAGAGCACGTTTCAAGGAGGGCATGGCTGGAAGCAAGACTTCGATTGCCAACAACGCTCGTCTGAACCTTCGCGACCAGATTTCGAAGGCGTTCAAGCGTGGCGCAAACGCAGCAATGCAGTCGAATGTGGATGTCGATACGCTCAATTCAAGCATAATGCAAGGGCTCGAGTCCGATACGCTCAGCCATGAGGACAGCCTCGAGATGATAGAGCAGGGACTTATCGAAGCTCCGGTAAAACTCACTCCCGAGCAGATAAAACAACAGCAGAAGGAGGAGAAAAAACGTAAAAAACAAGAAGAGAAACAACGCAAAGAAGCTGCCAAACGAAAGAAGGAGGCAGCAACAAAAAATGAAGACTAAATGATAGATTACAATGAATTAGCAGCAAAAGCTGTAGAACGCTACAATGCTCGCTCCAATAATCGATTTGGTGCGAGCTGCGGCTTGAAGGCCGCTCTCGTTGATATGGATGGAGTGCTCTACGACTCGATGCGCAACCATTCAAAGGCTTGGTTCAGGCTGATGAGCGAGCTGGGGATTGCCTGCACCCCGGATGATTTTTACCGATTCGAGGGAATGACCGGTGTGGCTACCATCAACACCCTGCTGCTGCGCAATTCACGGCCAGAGATTTCGCACGACGAGGCGATGGCGCTCTATCAGCGCAAAGCCGGATATTTCCGCGCTATGGGTGCTCCTGATGTGATGCCTCACACTATCGACGTGCTTGGCCGCCTGTCGGACAATGGTGTGCGATGTGTGTTGGTAACCGGCTCGGCACAAGCTTCGGTGATTAGCCGCATCGATGATGACTATGTCGGGATTTTCGCTGCCGACGACCGTGTGACCGCTCTCGATGTGGTGCATGGAAAGCCTGATCCGGAACCATATCTCAAAGGCCTTGAAAAAGCCGGTGCGAAACCGCACAATGCTATTGTTATTGAGAATGCACCGCTGGGTGCCAAAGCTGGCCATGCTGCCGGTGTGTTCACTGTGGCTGTTACCACCGGGCCTATCGATGCCGATGAACTCTACGATGCCGGTGCCGACCTGGTATTGCCCGATATGGCATCATTCGCCTCAGTTGTTCCATATATCCTTAAATTAGCTAATGACTTATGAGCCAGAAAATTGTATTTACCAATGATATAGCTGCCACTCTCGACACAATTGTCGACGAGGCTGCACCTAACCGAGTTTTCGTAATAACGGATGTAAATGTCGATTGTTTTGTATTGTCGAAACTTGTTGATTGTAAGGCCGTGGCTGGTGCCACTTGCATTGTGATTAAGTCGGGCGACATCAACAAGAATATCGACTCGCTTTCGTCGGTATGGAAACAGCTGTGTGTTGGAGGTGCAAGCCGAAAATCGCTGATAATAAATATAGGAGGTGGTGTAGTAACCGATCTGGGCGGTTTTGCTGCCGCAACTTTCAAGCGCGGTGTGCGATTTGTGAATGTGCCCACCACATTGCTCTCTGCTGTCGATGCCGCTGTAGGCGGAAAGACCGGAATCAACTTCAATGGCTTCAAAAACGAGGTGGGTGCGTTCTGCGAGGCCGATGCAGTGATTATCTCCACTCTCTTTCTCGACTCCCTTCCAATTGAGGAGGTAAAGTCGGGCTATGCTGAGATGCTGAAGCATGGGCTTCTCTCGAGCCGAGAAGAGGTGGCAAAACTATTGGCGTTCGACTTTTCTCACATCGACCACGAACAGTTGCTCTCGCTCTTGACCGAATCGGTAGAGGTAAAGCGTCGAATCGTGGCTGAGGACCCGCACGAGCAGGGTATTCGACGGGCGTTAAACCTGGGCCATACCGTCGGACATGCCTTTGAGAGCCTTGCCTTGAAACGTATGTCGCCCATCCCTCATGGCTATGCTGTGGCGTGGGGAACTGTAGTGGAACTGGTGTTGTCGTATATGCAGATGCAGTTCGATTCGGTGTTTCTAAATGCCGTTGCCGACTTCGTCAGAACTAACTACGGAGCATTTGCCATCACCTGCAATGATTACGATGCAATTATCGACTTGATGCATCATGACAAGAAGAGTCATAACGGCGAACTTAACTTTAGTCTGCTAAGTGCTCCCGGCGACATTCACATCGACAGCATCTGCGATGCCGAGACCGTGAAAGCTGCTCTCGACATATACCGCGACCTTATGTACATTTGACATTAAGATATTTATTTCTTGAAAAAGCAATTTTTGTTTGCAATAACCGAAAAAATGCATTATCTTTGCATCGCTTTTCTAAAAAAAAGCACGGCGGGATGTAGCTCAGCCCGGTTAGAGTACGCGTCTGGGGGGCGTGTGGCCGCTGGTTCGAATCCAGTCATCCCGACATAAAAGGAGCGCCGAAACAATCTGTTTCGGCGCTCCTTTTATGTGATATGGTTTCTATAACTGAGCTATGAATGCATCTACGTCGGCCTCGTTTGTACACCAGCTGGTTACGAATCTTGCCACGGTTTCTTCTTTGCCTCGCAATCCCCATATTTCGAATGAGGCGATGCCCGCCAGCCGGTCGAGCTGGGCGTTTGGCAGTACTATGAATTGTTGGTTGGAGAACGAGTCGATGTGCAGCCTATAGCCTTTGTCGATGAATGCCTGCTTGAGTTTTAAAGCCAGCCTGACAGCATGCTCGCCGATGCGTCGATACAGATTGTTTGTGAAGAGTGTATCGAACTGCACGCCTAAAAGTCGTCCTTTTGCCAGCAGCGCTCCATGCTGTTTTATGAGTGTGAAGAAGCATGGCAGATATTTGCTGCCTTTAGGCACCACAACAGCCTCTCCGAAGAGAAGTCCGCACTTGGTGCCACCAATGTAGAATGCCTCGCAGAGCGATGCGAGGGTAGGAAGGTCTACATCGTTTGCCGGTGAGGCCAGAGCCGAAGCCAGCCGGGCTCCATCGATATACACAGGGATATTTCGCTCGGAGCACACCTGGTGCAGCTCTTCGAGTTCGCTTAGCGAATAGAGTGTGCCATATTCGGTAGGTTGCGAGATGTAGAGCAGCCCTGGAGCCACCATGTGTTCGTAAGTCTCATCGGCATAAAAATTGTCGACGTATGCCTTAACCTCCGATGTCCACACTTTTCCGTCGTGCGACGGAAGTGTCAGCACCTTATGTCCCGATGCCTCGATGGCTCCGGATTCGTGCACATTGATGTGTCCGGTTGATGCTGCCATCACCCCCTGGTGATGCATCAGCAATCCGTCGATAACAGTGGCATTGGTCTGTGTGCCGCCAACCAGGAAAAACACTTTGGCTTCGTCGTCAAGGCCGCATGCCTCGATAATCTTGCGCTTGGCGCTTGCAGTGTAGTCGTCGGCGCCATACCCTACAGAATGCTCGTAGTTTGTCTCGATAAGGCGTTGCAGCACCTCGCTGTGGGCGCCCTCCATGTAATCAGTGTCGAAATGTATCATAATAGATTGTCACAAAAACATAATGGGATGCAATATTCGCAATTTTTTGGGAATCGGCAAAGGAATATCCCCCAAAAACATATGTAGAAATTAAGAATAATGTATATTCTATGAATATATTGCAATAAAAGGAATAAAATTGCGATAAACGTGAAAATAATTGCAAAAATATTTGGAACATTCAAAATTGCTCATTACATTTGCATCAGATTACATACTAAAATACATTAGGTTAAACAATAACTGATTGCATAACTCGTATGCAGAACATTAACAGCAAATATTGGTGGTGGCGCAGCCTTGTTAGGACTAAGCCGTGAGCACAAGCACTCGCATTGTGAAGCTACTGATATTTTGCACAACAACGTATAGAGACTTGTCGTAGGTTACACGGCAAGCCTCTTTTTTATTGAACTGAATAACCATTAAACATAGAAATGAAATCATATAAAATCGATAATCAAGGTTACTACGGCGAATTTGGAGGGGCTTATGTCCCTGAAATCCTTTATGCCACCGTGGAGAGTCTCAGAACCAGTTACGAGGCGATAATAGAAAGCGAGGAATTCAAGAAAGAGTTCCATGCGCTGCTGCGCGACTATGCCGGCAGGCCATCGCCGCTATATTATGCAAGGCGAATGAGCCAACGCTATGGTTGCAGGCTGTATCTGAAACGGGAGGACCTTAATCACACCGGTGCCCACAAAATCAACAATGCCATCGGACAGATTCTGCTGGCACGGAAAATGGGGAAGCGGCGAATAATTGCCGAAACCGGTGCCGGACAGCATGGAGTGGCAACAGCCACTGTGTGTGCGCTTATGGATATGCCGTGCCGCATATATATGGGTGCCACCGATGTCCAGCGTCAGCATGTCAACGTGGAGCGGATGAAGATGCTCGGGGCTGAGGTGTTTCCCGTGGAGAGCGGCAACAAGACGCTGAAGGATGCCACCAACGAAGCAATCCGCGATTGGTGCTGTCATCCGTCGGACACATTCTATATAATCGGTTCAACTGTGGGGCCGCATCCTTATCCCGATTTGGTGGCGCGTCTGCAAAGTGTAATCAGCGAGGAGATAAAATGGCAGCTTGCCGAAAAGGAGGGACGCGACTATCCCGACTATCTGATGGCTTGCGTAGGCGGAGGCTCAAATGCTGCCGGAACCATTTTCCACTATATCGACGACGAGCGAGTGAAGATTGTTCTTGGAGAGGCCGGGGGTAAGGGCATCGACAGCAATCTAACGGCTGCCACTATACAGTGTGGCTCGCTGGGTATACTTCACGGAAGCCGGTCTCTGGTGATGCAGGACGAGGACGGCCAGATTATTGAGCCGTACTCAATCTCGGCTGGTCTCGACTATCCCGGCATCGGGCCGATGCACGCCAATCTGGCACGCCGGCATCGTGCAACGGTGATGGCAGTGAACGACGACGAGGCTTTGCGTGCTGCATACGAGCTGACTCGGCTGGAAGGGATAATCCCGGCTCTCGAATCGGCACATGCATTGGGAATGTTGCCGCGAATTAAGTTCTGCCCCGATGATGTGGTGGTGCTGACGGTGAGTGGCCGAGGCGATAAAGACCTGGATACATATCTGGCGCATGCCAATGATTTCAATGAAAAACAATAACACTCAACAATATGCAAAAATTCAAATATACAACAGTAACAAAGGAGATACTCGGCGACCTGTACACCCCGGTGAGCACCTATCTGAAAGTGCGAGACCTCTATCCTCAGAGTGCGCTTATGGAGAGCTCCGACTATCACAGCCACGATACAGGCCGCTCGTTTATTGCCCTGTCGCCAATGGCAAGCATTGCAGTGGGGCACGGTACGGCCACTGCATACTATCCCGATGGCAGCAGTCTGAAACGTGAAGTCTCGGATGAATATAAGGTTGAAACCGCAATCGACGATTTCCTTGACCGATTCGAAGTAACCGGCCACAAGAGCGAGTACTGCGGTGTGTATGGCTACACATCGTTCAATGCTGTAACCTATTTCGAGCACATCGCCATAAAGGACGATACGCAGGAGCAGAACGATGCTCCCGACCTGCAGTATATACTTTATAAATATCTGATAGTGTTCGATCATTTCAACAACACTATGACCCTGATTGAACTTGTTGAGAATGGCGAGCCCGGCAGCATTGAGTATCTTGAACGCATTATTCGCAACCATAACTTTGCCACTTACGATTTTCATTCGGTGGGCGACACTGTGAGCACATTGACCGACGAGCAGCATAAGGCCAATATTCGCCGTGGCATTGCTCATTGCCGTCGAGGCGATGTGTTTCAGATAGTGCTCAGCCGTCGTTTCGTGCAGCGATATGAAGGCGACGATTTCAAACTTTACCGGGCATTGCGGAGCATTAATCCAAGTCCGTATCTGTTCTATTTCGATTTTGGAGGATTTCGTATTTTCGGCTCGTCCCCCGAAACACATTGCCGAATTGAGGGCGGAAAGGCTTATATCGACCCGATAGCCGGAACCACCCGACGAACCGGAAATCCTGAACAAGATGCGCTCAACGCTCAGTATCTGCGCAACGACCCCAAGGAGAATGCCGAGCATGTGATGCTCGTCGACCTTGCCAGAAACGACTTGAGCCGCAACTGCCACGATGTGAAGGTGGAGTTCTACAAGGATATGCAGTACTACAGCCATGTGATACATCTGGTGAGCCGTGTCAGCGGAGTGCTCGACGATAGGAAATCATCGATAAAGGCTTTTGTCGACACTTTCCCTGCCGGAACGCTGTCGGGGGCGCCAAAAGTTCGTGCAATGCAGCTGATCAGCGAGATGGAGCCGCACAATAGAGGTGCTTATGGAGGATGCATTGGATTTATTGGATTCAATGGCTCGCTCAATCAGGCAATCACAATCCGCACATTCGTGAGCCGAAACGGTGAACTCTGGTTTCAAGCAGGCAGCGGTATTGTGTCGAAGAGCGACGACGAATACGAGTTACAAGAGGTTAACAGCAAACTTGGGGCCTTGCGTCGGGCCATATCGGTAGCAGAACAATTGTAATCACAGCAAAAACAACAACGACAATGAGAATAGTTATTATCGACAACTACGATTCCTTTACATATAACCTGTATCACATGATTCGCGTGGCTGGTGTAGAGGTCGATGTGAAACGCAACGACCGGTTTGCACTCGAAGAGCTCTGCGTTTACGACAAGATAGTACTTAGCCCGGGCCCCGGCATTCCTGATGAGGCGGGATTGCTGAAGCCGGTAATCAGGAGATATGCCGGAATAAAGCCGATGCTTGGCGTGTGCCTGGGGCATCAGGCAATAGGTGAGGTGTTCGGTGCCAAGTTGGTTAACCTTGACGAAGTGTATCATGGAATACAGAGCAATTGCCATATCGTTGCGCCTGACTATCTGTTCAGTGAGTTTTCCTCCGATATCGCAGTGGGGCGTTACCATTCGTGGGTGGTGTCGACTGCCGATTTTCCATCTGACCTTGAAATAACCGCATTGAGCGATAAACGCGAGATAATGGCGTTGCGTCATCGCCACTTCGACATCCATGGCATTCAGTTTCATCCCGAATCGGTGTTAACGCCTGACGGACGGCAAATAATTGATAGTTTCATTAATCACAAAGCACAATGAAAGCAATTCTTACAAAGATAATCAATGGCGATGTATTAAGCCGTGGCGAAACCTGCGCCATAATGCACGGAATAGTGGAACAGCGATATAGCGATGTGCAGATTAGTGCGGCGCTTACCGGATTGATGATGCGAGGTATAAAAGTTGACGAACTTTTGGGGTTTCGCGACGGAATAATCGAGACCGGGCACCCCATCGACCTGACGCCATACGATGTAATCGACATTGTGGGCACCGGTGGTGATGGCAAGAACACTTTCAACATATCAACGTGCGCTTGCTTTGTGGTGGCGGGTGCCGGATACAAGGTGGCCAAGCATGGCAACTATGCCGCTACTTCAACGTCGGGTGCCAGCAATGTGATAGAGCAGCATGGCGTGAAGTTTACGTCTGAAGCCGATGTGCACCGACGCAATCTTGAACAGTGCGGATTCACCTATCTGCATGCACCGCTGTTTGCCTATGGAATGAAGTTTGTGGCACCGGTACGCCGTCAGCTGCAGGTGCCCACTTGTTTCAACCTGCTTGGGCCGTTGGTGAATCCTGCTCGTCCGAAGTGTCAGTTGCTTGGAGTGGCTAATCTAAACCAGATGCGGCTCTACAGCAGCGTATACGAGAAACTGGGCATCCGATATGGGATAGTGACCAGTATCGATGGCTACGACGAGATTTCACTAACCGGCGATTTCAAGGTTAAGACTGCAGTGATGGAGAAAATATTCTGTCCCCAGGACCTTGGTCTTGGCATTGTTAAGCCGTTAGAGCTTTATGGGGGCGAAACCAAGGAGGAGGCGGCATCAATTTTCGATGAAATCCTCAGTAATGCCACTACCGAAGCCCGATGTAATGCGGTCATTGCCAATGCTGCTATGGCCATCAAGGTTATCGACGGCGAAAAAACGATGGCCGACTGTATTGCCCAAGCGCGTGAATCACTTGAGAGTGGCCGCGCAAAGGATGTGCTTAAGCGATATGTCGAACTTAACTCATGAAGTCTATGGCTGATATTCTCGACAATATTATTGCTGACAAACGCATAGAGGTGGCACAGAGAAAGGCAATGAAACCGATGCCCCAGCTCTTGAATGAGTTGGAGCGTGGGCAGTCGCATCGTGTGGTATCAATGCGGCGGGCACTTCTGACATCGGAAAGCGGCATAATAGCCGAGTTTAAGCGTCGTTCCCCATCGAAAGGGTGGATTAATAGGGATGCCGATCCTGTTTCTACTGCATCAGGATATGCCTCAGCCGGTGCCGCTGCCATTTCGGTGCTTACCGACGAGAAATATTTCGGAGGCTCACTCGATTATCTGCGTACTATCCGAAGTGCAGTTGATGTGCCGCTGCTGCGCAAGGAGTTTGTGGTCGACGAGTATCAGCTTGTCGAGGCACGGCTTGCCGGAGCCGATGCTGTGCTGCTGATTGCCTCGGCATTGAGTTTCGACGATTGCCTTGCACTTACTGCAACTGCTCATCAACTGGGGCTTGAGGTGCTTCTCGAGATTCATGGTGCCGATGAATTGCATTATGCAGAAACCAAGCCCGACATGATTGGCGTTAACAACCGACATTTGGGTACTTTCCACACCGACGTGGCGCAGTCGTTTGCCATGGCGGCAAAACTTCCGGAAGATGCCGTTCTTGTGTCGGAGAGCGGGATATCTGATGCCGATACTGTGCGCAGATTGCGCAGGGCAGGCTTCCGAGGATTCCTTATCGGCGAAACATTCATGCGACAGCCTGCGCCTGAGGCGGCATTACAGCAACTAATCGTGGAAATGCTATGCTGATAAAAGTGTGTGGCATGCGCGAGCCCGAAAACATCCGTGCGGTGGAGGCTTTAGGCATTGATATGATGGGATTCATATTCTGGCAAGGGTCGAAACGGTATGTGTCGGCATTGCCGGCATACATGCCGCAGAATCGTGTTAAGCGAGTGGGAGTGTTTGTCGATGCTCCGGTCAACGAGGTGGTGCAGATGGCTGCTGAGGCACATCTGTGGGGGGTGCAATTGCATGGAAGTGAATCGGCAGGGTATTGTAGAGCGCTTCGTGAGCAGGCGGATATGAAAGATGTGTCGATAATCAAGGCCATTTGCATATCGGAAGACTCTCCGCTGCCCTATGTCAGTGCCTACGACGATGTGTGCACTATGCTTCTGTTCGATACCA
>JBJEKE010000194.1:0-4197 GCA_051878475.1 Muribaculaceae bacterium
TTTCTGGACGAATTCTATCGAACGTGGGCTGGTTTCGGTGCCATATTCGGCTCCAGGCTCGAAGGTGAATGTCTCGTTTGCCTCGTAGAGCTTCTGAGTGGTGCTTGAATAGAGTTTCAGCGACACTTGTTCGTTGCCGTCGATGCTTCCGTTGATGGTGAAGAGGAAAATAGCTTGTCCGGTGGCATTGGATTTCACTTGTGCCACGCCACGGCATTCGTTGCCTACGAATGCGGCCATAATATCGGAGCCGTTGGCAAGTACTTCGAGCATGCTTTTTGGGGCAATGCAAGCCTTCATCTGCAGCGGGTGTTTGCCGGTGAGGTTAAGGGCCACCGTGCTTGGCTGAAGGGTGCTGCCCACCACTGAAGTGTTGGCAAATGTGAAGTTTGCAGGCGCTGTGAAGAGGTAGTCGAGCGAGTTGCAATAATATTTCACGTCGATGCTTGTGCCGTCGGCCACAAGGCCTTTCATCACCAGTTTGTAGGTGGAGTTGCCAAGGTATTCGCCGGTGCCGATGCATACGCCATTGGCAAATGCAGCCACTGCGTCGACATCGGGGTTGGCAAATCGGCTCACAGGAGTGCCTACGGTGACGTATGCGGTCATCGAACCATCGGGGACGAATGTGAGTGCCACTGGTGCGTCCGGAGCGCCTACAGAGCCTCCATTTGCGGGCATTTCGAACGATTGCTCGCTGATGTAGGTGCAATGGTTGGCTGCGCTGTAGTATTTAAATCGGAACGATTCGCCTTCGGTGGTAGCGAGCAGGTCGAACCATAGGCCATTGTTGTCGCGATGTGCTATCGAGCGGCATTCGATGCCTACTATGGCGGCTATTTCATCGCCGTTGTCGACGGTAAATGGCAGCAGTGAGGCATCAATGCTGGCATAGGCTTTGCCGATGCACGGATATTTGCCTGATTGCTCGAAGTTGGGGTATGCCGGGGCGTCGACGGTGCCGTAAATCTTATTGATTACGTATGCCACGTCGGCTGCCACCGACTTATATATGCGGCCAAAGCGGCTGCTGAAGTAGCGGAACTCAACGTTGCCGTTTTCGCTCGATGCGGCCTTCACTTGGATGAAGAAGAGTTTCACGCCGTCGACAGTCACGGCCTGTGCCACGCCACGGCATTCGGCGCCTATGAATGCGGCCATCATGTCGGCATCGGTGGCAAAGTGCTCGAGCACGGGAGTCAGACGCACCACGGCTGTCATGCTGGTGGGATAGATCGACTTGTCGGGGTCGCTCCACGATGGAGTGGCATCGTTGCCTGACAAATCGGCTGTCCATGCCGGAGCGTTGCCGATGATGTCCTGAGCAGCGGTCCAGTTAGGGTTTCCGTTGGCAAAATCCTCGGCAACGGCGCTCCAGTCGGGGCGTGGATAGGTGGGTTCCTCGTCGTCGCTGCAGCCGGCTATCGATATGCCTACCAAGGCGAGTAATATGATATTAAGATATTTCATCATAGTCTTGAAAATGTTTATAAATCCCCGCCAATGTCAACCGTCGTTGTCATCGACGGGGAAATGGTTTGATAATTATTGCTTTACAGTCTTGATAGCATGAGCGTTGCCGTCGATAACCACATTCACAATGTAAACGCCATCTACGATGGTGCTGTCGTCGACATCCCAAACTATGTGGGTCACGCCGTTGACGTTGCAGTCAATCCAATGGGCCACACGTACGCCTGCAGCGTCGGTGATTGTCACATCCACGCGTGACGATGGGTCGGCAATGGCCTTGATTGAGAGCTGGCTGTGGAATGGAGTTGGGTAGACGATTATGTTCTCTGCATCTTCGCCAAATCGGATAACCACCGGTGCCTTGGTTGTGCCCAGCGAGGCATTTGCCCCATAGGTCACTGCTGCCTTGGCAACAGCCTTGGTGCTTTCGCCGCGAACGAGAGCTACATCTACGTTTTCAGAGCCTTCTCCGCTGATTGTCATCAAGAACAGAGGAGTTCCGTCGGACATCATAGTGGCTTTAGCCATACCACGGCATTCGCCGTTAACGTAGGCAGCCAATTGATCGCCTTCTTGAGCCTCAATGCCTTCAACGCGCACCACAGCAGTCATGTTGGTAGCGTAGTTGTGTCCGTAGTCGGCCACCTCGGTGCTGAGTTCGTAGTTGCGTAATCCCGGAATTGTGTACGATTTGCGTCCAATCGACGATTTCGACGGATATTGCAGTTCGGCATCGGTGCTGGCCTGGCGTTGCAGCATGTATCCCTTGCCGCTTTCCATGTATTCAAGGCTGCCAATCCAGCCCATGTTGTCGTCGTACATTGCCATGGCAGTCTGCGATTTCACGATGTCGCCGTCGATAGCTTCGTAACCAGCGAGAGCTTCTTTGAGCGTCATGTTGTCGACCGGCAGGTAGGAAATGTAGTTCCAGCGGGCAGTGCCGTCGGCTTTCTTGCCTTGGATGGCAATCTTGTTGGTCTTGGTGTCGACAGCCGTACCGGCAATGTCGAGAGTCTGTGCCTTGCTGCTGCGAACCATATACATCGAGTTGTTGCTGATGCTCTGGAGCGTGCCAACCCAGCCTTTTGACGAGTATGACACGAAACCGTCGGTTTCGCTCTTGAACTGGTCGTCGGATGTCCAGGTGTTGTTGCCCAGGAGGGTATTGAGGTCGCTCAGGTTCGGGTTATTCACGTTAACCGAAATCCACGTCCATCCTTGAGCGAGGTCGATTTGCTGCACTCTCAGGTCCTTTGCAGTGAACACCACCGGATTGCTTGGCGAGCCTATTACGGCATCGTTGCTGAAGCGTATGGGCTGTTCAGGCTCGGCAATGTAGGTGGCTCCGGTGCTGGCGTCCCAGATGCGGAATTCGAGGTCCTTTGAGGCCTGTGCTTCGTTTGAGTAGACGGTGAGCATTGCATACCACATGTCGTTAATCTTGTAGTATTTGTTTGTGCACACTCCCACGCATTCGTTGCCGTTGAATGCAGCCAGGATGTCCTCGGAGTCGGAAGAGTATACATTGTCGATGAGCAGCTTGCCAAATATCGACATATTGTACTGGTAATCGGCCGGATTGACGCTCCACTGAGGCTTTTCGCCTTCCACCTTCACTGTGATAGGCAATGCTTCCACCACATTGTTGTCGTTGCGCAGATACAGCACTTCGTCGTATGTTCCGATGTTAAGGCTCGGGTTGACGGTAAGAGTTACATCGATGCTCGAAACAGGGTCGATGGTGCCGCTCGATGGTGTTACGTCGAGCCACGATGGCATGTTCTCGATGGTGTAGTGCTGGATAGAGCCGCCGTTGTTGTATGCGCGAACGGTGAACTCTTTCTCTTCATGAACCTTCTTGGCCACCGAGATGCTCGATTCGCCCCATTTCAGCTGGTTGCGGTCGATGTAGGCACTCCAGGTGATTGGGCTCACGATTTCGTTGCCATTAAGGTCGCGGATGCGTTGGGCAGTGAAGTTGACTATGGTTTTCTCGATGCGGTCGTAAGGCTCGTTGAGAGTGATGATGAGAGCATCGTTGTTAACCACAAAGTCGTAGATAAGTTTGCTCACAGGGCCCTTGCCCTTAACCGGAGCCGATACCTTGGTTAATATTTCTTTGCCTCCACCCTCAACGATGATATCCGGAATCACAACAGAGGGGTCGCTCTGAACCTTGGCATCAGCAAGAGAGGAATCTATTTCGCTCAGGCCTGATGAAGTTACATATTTTTCAAACGGATAGTAAGCCATGAGGCCTGTTTCCGTACCGTCGAGCTGTTCGGTGAACGATTGTTCAACGATTGATTCAGGACGATAGAGGTTCCACAAGCGGAATTCGTCGATGTTGCCCTTGAAATAGTTGTCGGTAATCTTTGTAGCGGTGAGGTCGCCGTAGTTCGAAATGCGTGCACCGAGAACGAGGTAATCGCCTTGGATGCCACCGAGGTCTTGAGCATCGAAGTAGGTGTTGAGCACACCGTCGAGGTATATTTGAGCACGGCCGCTTGTGCGGTTAACGGTCACTGCCACATGGTGCCAGTTGTTGTCGTTGTATGTACCGGTACAAGTGGCTGTTGTGCCGTGGTTGCTGAAGTAGAGATCACCGTTTTCGTCGAAGCCAAGTTCGATGTTGTTGAGCGAATTGTTGAACTCAGATCCGTCGCCACGACCGTTGCTCACCAGGGTGGCATTAGTCTGGCCTTCTTCTGATCTGAACCACAT
>JBJEKE010000194.1:4297-13060 GCA_051878475.1 Muribaculaceae bacterium
GACCGTTGCTCACCAGGGTGGCATTAGTCTGGCCTTCTTCTGATCTGAACCACATTTCGAGGGTGTAGTCCATTGTGATATCGACAACGCAAGATTTTGCAGCGTCAACTTTCATGCATTGAGCTCCGTTGAGAGTGGCGCCACGGCCTTCGGGAACCACCCAAGTGCCACCCTTCATTTCGAGGTTGGCACCGTGAGCCTTGTCGGTAAGCATTGAACCGCGTGCCTCGTTCATCGGGTAGTAAGCCATCAGGTTGCTTTCAGCGCCTGACAGCAGTGTGAGGCTGTTGGTCTGCAGGCGAGCACGCGAGCATTCCTTGTCCCAGATGCGAGCGTTGTGCATATTTCCGGCAAAGTGACCGGTTCCGTCGATGCTTGCGCCGAAGGTGTATGTGCCTTCGCCGCCGAATCCGTCGGTTTCAAAGTCGCTGATGAGTTCCACATAGTTGTAGTATGCGCACACCTTGTTTTCCCCGTCATAGGTGAGAGCCACATGAGCCCATGTGCCTTGGTCGTAGCTGAACGCCTTTTCGCTTATCGATTCCTTGTCGCCCACCTTCACGCGCAAGTGGTTGTCGGCAGTGATTCCGAGTTCGATAGCGCTGTTGGCGTTGCCCTGACTGAAGATAACAGCGTCCTGAGGACGGTCGGCAAGAATCCACGTTTCTATGGTCAGAGGCTTGTTGTGCCAGTGGCGGTCGAATTCTGATGTAAGCACATCGTTTTCGCCGTCGAGGCGCACCGAAACGGAGTGGTCGGTCTGGGCGCCGTTTCTGATGCCAGTAACCGAGAAGTTGTCGTCGGTGAGCAAGCCTTCGGCAATAGGTTCGTTGAAGTTAAGCCGTATTTCGTCGTTCACGGTGAGCACACCGTTGGCCGGTTGTGCGCTGCCGAACAGACGCGGGTTGTACATATCCTTGATACCGCTGTGCACATCCGAATAGTTAAGAACCTCGCCCAAGCCGTCGATGAAGCTTGTGCCCACGGCGCGGAGGTCGTAGCGCTGGTCGGGAAGGTCGTCCATAAACAAGCGGTAGTTGATGGTGCCATTATCGTCAGCATCGATGAGCGATGCATTCTGGTTGTTGGCGATGGCGTTGTCGTAGTCTTCCTTCTTATTAAAGTAGCTCATCAATGTAATCCATTCATCGTCAGAACTCGAAGAAGGCTTGTATTGGAGCATAACGCGGTAGAAGTCGTCGTAGTTAACATCGAAACCGTCGAGCACCACGTCAAGATAGTGCTTGTCGAGACCGTTCACCTCGGTAGTGGGCAGTTTGGTGTTATATGTCCAGCTGTCGGCCGGGCGTTTCACATTTACATCGGTAGCCGACGGGGTGAAGTATACGCTGAACGATGCCGCAGCCCTGATATCATCGAGAGGGTCCGACGGGTCGCACTGACACTGCGACTGCAGGTACAGGGTTATGTCGGGGTAGCTCATCACGCTGCCTTTACGCACTTCCAGAGTCTTTTTGAGGACATCGCCGGCAGGCACAAGGAATGCAAGGCCGGTAGTGGTGAGTGGAGCACCGTCGACATACAGCTGAGCGCCGTAGCGGTTGCTTTCAGCGTCGACAGTCAGATTGAACCATCCGTCTTCCTGTGCTTCCGACTCATTCTTCATTTGCAGAGTAATGTAAGCCGATTTGCCCGATGGTACGTTCTTTATCGTTTGCTCTTCCAAAGGGATTGTAAGTTTAGGTTCTTCAATCTTCACTGTGGCTTCGTTTATCACATGCCCCTTTTCCGGCTCGAAATAACGGGTTACCTCTTCGTCTTCATACGGGCAAGATGTCGCGCCGCCCTTGGTCTTGAATATGAATGTCGAGAACTGTGTCGATTCTTTGTTTATGTCGCTGTACTTAATGTACTCGTTATCCTGGCGATAGCCCGATTCGCGGCAAATGTCAACGCTCAGATAGTCGTCGTCACCACTCTCCGAAAGCACGAAGCCTTGGCTGTGTCGGCCGGTCTCTTCGCTGGTAAACTCGCCTCCGTGGGTGGTGGTCAGATTTTCTTGAATCTTGATTTCCATACCGTTATCCATAATCATAGCGCCAAACGTATGTGCAATTGTACCGCCGATACTAAGCGAGAAGCGTTTGGTTTCGGTGCGTGTGGTGGCGAATTCTTCTGAATAAGAGTAATCAGCACCGGCATGGAACGATACATTGTTTATGACGTTGGCTTCAACCTTATGCTCTTCGTTGTCGGCAATGCGTTGACGCCAGTTCTCAATCGACTGGTTAAGCGTCAGAATGGTGTCGGTAACAAATTCTGCACCTGAAGGAACATAAATCTTGTAGCTTGGTCCGTCAAATGAGTTCTGAAGTTTCTGCGTGCCAAACACCTTGTCGTTGTTGCTTCGGCCGAAGTTTTCGTCGTCGGGTGACAAATACGAAACATATACGCATTTTTGGGTGTCGTTAGCCAGTTCTTGCCACGAGAGCTGTTCGCTTTGCTGGTGCAGCAGCATGTTACGCGTATCCTCAAGCTTCGGAATCATCGTATTTTCGATGAATATCTGATCATAGGCAAACATTGTGCTGTAGCTTTCCGACAGCCCGATACCGATAGATTTGACGAGCATCAAATTGCTTCCCGATTGTGTGGTGTCGACAATCACAGTGTATGCACTCGGATTCTTCTGGTAGTCTTCATCTCTGATGATTGTAATATTGTTGGTGGTGCCAACCCCGATATTGGTGGATAATCCCACATATACGTCGCCGTTCGAGCCAACATATAGCGGATCTGATTTGGTTACAATCTGAGTGGTAGTCGTATATTCACGATAATCGCTGTCGGTGCCACCAATGATTACACTGGTATTTACACCGTATCCCCAATCATTACTGGCTTCCACTTTGTTTTGTGTACCAGCTCCGACACCTTGCCATGTGATAACAGTGGCACCGGTTTTGTTTATCGATGTACTTGAAAAGTCGTTGTTTACCTCGCCGTTATACGTTGAGGTTTTCGATACGGTAAATCCCTTTTCAAGGAATGAATAGCTGTTGGTGCCCGGCGGGTCGCGAAGTACAAACATCAATTCATCGGGGCCTTCAGTAACGAAGTCGGCGCCATTAGTCTTCGAACCAATAACGGCTGCAGTAAGTCCCTCCCATACCACAGGTATCGGATTATCGCTGTCGCCATAGGTCATCGATATGCCAAGCGAGAGCATGCCGGTGGTCATGTCGGTAGAACCTACCTGGAAGTTCCATTCGGCATAGCCGTCTTCATCGGTGGTTATCTCTGTTTCCAGTTCACTGGCATCTTCTCCAGACTTCATACCATAGGCCATGTCGCCGGTAAACTTCAGTGTGGCATCTGCCGTGGGTACGATGTCGTTGGCAACATCTTCTTTCTTCTTGCCGTCGCTGGTCATGTATTCATACACCTCGGCAGCAGTGATGCCAAGCGTTACTCTCTGCGACTGCTCAAACACCGGTGTGTCCTTGATGGTGTATTCACCGGTTTTTTTGTCGTACAGAACGGCTTCGAATGAGGTTTCGCTGCTCAGAGTGTTTATCTTGGTAGTCTCTTTACCGAAATAGTCAACCGGTGAGCCGTTAACCAATTGCTTAACTATTATAGAAGGTGTTTTAGTGATAGTGAACTTCGACATCTGGTTATATTCCACCGAGTCGGCACGGTTAATGTATCGGCCTTCCTCCGAAATGGAATCAACATATTCGTTTTTGCTATACTGCTTTGTAAAGCAATTTGAAAAATCAAGTTCCTCGTTGTTGCCCGGAATGGGTTCATCGTGTCCTGGTACATTTACACTCACGTTGTATTTAATCGGCAGCACGTCGAGCATGAATTCACCGGTTTCGGCATTTGGCCACACTGTAATCACATTTCCTTCGAAGTGGGCATTGTTGGTCTTTGCCGGATTTATGTACGGATTCTTCACATGGGTGTAGGTCTCGTCGCGCGAAATAGAGTCGGCAATGTGGGTGCTGTTGCATGTGAGCGTCATCTTGATTCCGTCGGCAAGGTTGTTTTTCGACAGTGAGTGGCCCAATGGATAGTCGGCCTGCACCGCACCACCGGCCACACGTCCTATATAACGCACTGTGGTGGTGTCAATAATCTCAATGCCTGTAAGCATATCCTGATAATTGCGGTCGGTGCCGTCGAGGTTGGTAATACGGCCGCCTTTTTCGAACGAGTGGTTTGCCAACACAGCTTTCACCTCGTGAGTGCCCACCGGCACGTAAATTTCGAACACACCATCGGCATCGCTCTTGATTATGTTGGCCTTGCCGTCCATGATAGTCGTTCCGTCGACTGTGAACGATACGCCCTCAACCGGGATTGTGCCGTAACGATACATAACCTTTCCTCTAACCAGGAACGACGATTTGTCGGTGAAGTTCACTGTGTGGCTCTGAGATTTCTCGCTCAGCAGACGCAGTTCCTTTGCCGACTCGAATTGGTGGATGCCAAGGCGCGGAATCACCATATATGTGGTTCCGTTGCCCTTATACGGCAATGAGCGTAGCGTGTAGGCACCGTCGTTGCCGGTGTAGCTGCGGTAGCCCAGCTGCGACGTCGTGGGCACATCCTCGCCATCAAGTTTCGCTCCGGTTACTTTACCGTGGTTCTTGTGGTAGGTGTTGCCGCTGTAGGAGATATCGAAGAACTGGTCGTCAACCGAATAATCGAAGGTGTAATATGCTTCGAGGCCAGTTTCGTTACCTACGATATAGCGTGTGTAGTCGCGAACCACGTCGGCACTGTCACGCGGCACGCTCCACAGACGCACTTCGTCGATTGCACCCTTGAATTTGTCACCAATCACCAGCACGGTCGAATCGGCGCTCACTGTGGCGGTGCGGGCTTCCTTCGCCTCGAGGGTGTCGTTGATGTAGATGAAGAGCGAGTCGGATGCCGCAACGGCTGAAACGTGGATAAACGAAGCCGATTTGGTGTATTCGTCCATC
Organism: Muribaculaceae bacterium; assembly: GCA_051878475.1. Classification (GTDB taxonomy): domain Bacteria; phylum Bacteroidota; class Bacteroidia; order Bacteroidales; family Muribaculaceae; genus SFRY01. Next base: position 9,256 of record JBJEKE010000194.1, read on the forward strand.
TTGTTCTTGGTGGTGATGGTCTGAGTGCCGCCAACGGTGAATTGCATCTTATCGCCTTTGTATTCGAGCGAGTACATGCCCGGTTTTTTCACGATAACACCGTCGTTTTCGGGCTTCACCCATGCCTCGATGGTGGCGCCTTCGGTGGCATTGGTCATAAGTCCGGCATTGTCGGCGGTAAGTATGCTGTTGCCGTAGAAACTGTATGCCTTTCCGGTAATGCCCGAGCCTTCGCTCACTTCGGCGCGTACCTCAACGTCGGGCACTGCCTGGCCGCTTTCAAATGTCACGCGGCCATATATGTCGCCTGTCGGGGTGCGGAAACCTATTTCGTGGTGCTCATACGGGCTGCTTACCGGCTGGTTGCCGCAGGAGGCGATTGCAACAATCTCGTATTCGTAAACCACACCCGGAATCGACTTGGTGTCGGAGTAGGTGTAATACGTTGATGCCTGGCTGGCTTGTACCTGGTCGATTTGCCGGAAATCGTTGCCGGTGCCATATTCGCGGGCGCGGATGGCAAACACCTCGATAGGATTTTGGTCGCAGGTCCATTCAAGTTCCACGTGGTCGGAAAAGTATCCCTTCGATGTGATGAACGATGTCACTTTTCCCACGTTGGCAACGAATAGGTCGTCATCAGATTTCACTTCAAAGTTGCTCTGTTGCCTGTAATCGTTACTGCTTGGTGCCACTGCTATGGCATAAGAGTACACGTCGCACAAAGTGGTGAGCGAGTCGGTGTAGCTGCGTTTTGCAACATCTTCTTCAGGAATGCTGAAGGTGTACGATGTGCCTTTGTGCTGATTGAACCGTGTAAGCATCACCTGTGCGTCCTTGGTCCATACATTTCCGTCGTCGTATGTCCAGGTGATTTGCACATGTCGGTCGTCAATCATTCTGGCAGTAGCAGTCGCGATATATTTGTGAGTAGTTTTAACAGCAACACTGTCGATTGATATCTGTTTCCATCCCCATTTATCTTTCGAGGCTGTTCGACGGATGCGATAGTAGTATTTGCCGTCGAATTTAGTGTTGCTCACATCGTCGACGACGTTGTAGCTCGTTTTTGTTTTATCGTATTGAATCGTTGTCAACGACTTGGCATCGCTGAACGAGGAGTCGGTGCTGCGCTGAATCTCGAATTCATCGTTGTCAATGCATTCACCGGAGGTAATCGCTGCCATATTCCACGTTAGGGTAACCTTTCCTTCACTGAATCTTGCGTCGAAGTTTTTGGGCTGTGGATATGCCTTTACCTTTATGCTGTGTTCATCGACTATTTCTTGATAAGCGTTAACATAGATGGTGTATTTCAATCCCAAAGTATATTCTGCATCGGTCATCGATGGAATATCAACCTTCACCGGAGTCGAACTGATGGTGGTCTTACTCTTCTTTGCAGCGTCGGGCGAGGTTATTTCATATTTGTCGTTGGCTCTTGCATTGAACTCGAGCTCATATTTGCCTGCGGTGCCGCTGAAATCGTACTTAAACGATGGTGTTACCGGGATTGTGTAGGTGTATGTCTGCGATGCGTCGACTGAATCATCGGAAGTTCCTTCATTTTCGTCAACATCCAAGTGAACTTTAACAGTAACACCTCCTTTTGCCGCTTTTCGTAGAACCTCACCCTTTACATATATCTTATAGGTGGCACGACTTTGCCCATCCTTTTTAACGATGTTTGCGGTTACGGTGTCGTTAACTGTATTTATTCCATAGCTTATATTGCCTACGGCAACTTCTTTTTTACCATCCCATGTCTCATAAACAAAGATTCCTTCTGTTTTTTCTTTGCTGAGCAAAACGGTTTTTACCCAATACCAGCTATCTTGGCCTTGCGGTTTTCCTTCGCCTTTGAACGATATGAATTGCAATACATCTGTGCCGTCGATGTTCAGCACAGACTTATATTTGCTTGATGCCGGCAGACCTTCATCCTTTCCGTTGTCATCATAGATTGGAACAGTTATCTCCATGACTCCGTTGGTTCCCGTGAGGTCGGATTGCGAGAAACTAATGTGTTCTGGTTTGATGTCGAGGGCCATTGCTTTTGGCGTAAAGCCAGCAATGCCAATGACGATAACAATCAGCAGTGCCAGATTCTTGAGAATCGGCCACTGGTGCCATGGCGGCAGCTTGATGCTTCTCCGCCGTGTGTCAATTACTTTAGCGTTTTTGTCCATAAGCTATTTTGGATTGATAAATAAAAAATTACGTTTAAATTTAAAGCAGATTCTGATGCTATATAACGCCACAATAGCAGCCAGGATGAAACTCCTGACCGCTATAACGCCGCATAATGCATATAATGCTTTACACAAATAAAGCAAAATTCTGTTAATCGCGAGCCCTCCCCGGGGCGTCGCATGTCAACATTTTGAAAAATTGGAAAATTTTTGCTGAATGCGAAAACAAATGAGGGTTGTCAATTCGTCAAATTGAAATTTTGACAAATTGCTAATTCTACAAAGGTGGCTTTGAGCCTATTGTGGCGGTGATGCTCAATTACCGATGCTGTTTCGCCATCGCGCCGGTGAGCAGCCTTCCTTTTCGCTGAAGGTTTTGGTGAAGTGGCTCAGCGACATGAATCCGGACGCTTCTGCAATTTCCAGAATCTTCTGTTGGGGGAATTCTTTCATGCGCCGTTTGGCATAGTCGATGCGCAAGTCGGTAATCCAGTCGCGGAAACTCACATGGTAGGTGGTGTTGATATATTCCGAAAGGTAAGTGCGGTTGGTGAAAAGCAGCTCCGACAGTTCTTTGAGAGTGATGCCTTGTTTGCAGTAGCCTTCACGGTCAATCCACTCCTTTATGCGCTTGGTAATGTCGGAATGATAAGCCGGCATATTGTCGGCCTTCGGCTCGCCGGAAGCCGATGCCAGTATCTGCTCGCTCTCTTCGAGCTCGTCCTCCTCCTGGATGGCATTCTCTACCGTCTCGTACGACAAAGCATAGTTCTGGTAGCAGCAGTAAAGATAAACATAGAACGGAATGGCCGACAACACCCATATGAACACATATTTGTCGGGCAGGAATGTGAGCGCGCCGCAGCTCACGCCGAACACAATGGCCCAGATGGTGAATATCGACATCCAGCGGATATAGATGCCGATGTCGTCGGAATGTGTGTCGCGGAACTTCTTTACCGCACGGGCATAGGCGCGGAGCAGTCGGAACGACAGGAATGCCCCGTAGATAATCAGCCATACTGCCAGCATGACAATGCCGTAGTGCCTGGTCTCGCCATTGGGTGCCCATATCACCACCGCCATGGCAAATGCCGTATAGATAAGCCATACCGCCAGATGAAGCATAAACCGAAGCCGGGTGAGATACCTATTGTTGAGCAGGGTCATCATCGCCGAGCTGAACAGCCAGTAGCAAAGGTAGTAGGTGCAGAGGTTCATCATAATGGTGGCATCCACATCCTTCAGGCGCGGCACACAGAAAAAGTGTACCGAATAGTTGGCCGACAGCACAAGCAGCGCCACTCCCATGAGCCTTCGCGACAACAGGAAGGTGCTGAATATCTTCTTGTCGGGAACCAGGGCCAACAGCATGTTTAACCCGAAGAAAAGCATCAACGGCAGTGCCGCGCAGATTGAGTAGCTATATAATGATTCGTCCATGAGTTTTCGGTTAAAAAATGGCCGGTTAAGGCTGTTGGGCTTTATCCGTGGTCATAAATTGATTTTCCAAATTTACAAAATGTTTTTCAAAATCACTGAAAAATGCAATAAATCACAATATTGTCCTAAATAATTATTGAGCATGGCTTAACTTGCAGATGCATCAACCT